>CAOMHR010000127.1 GCA_948482865.1 Christensenellaceae bacterium | reverse complement strand
GCACAAGTAATTCTGCAAACGTTAAGAGAGTGTATGTAAGCATATGTTGAAAAGATTGTACGTTAAAAACTTAGCCTTAATTTCCGAGGCGGATATTGAGTTTGACCGCGGTCTTAACGTATTGTCGGGAGAAACAGGGTCGGGTAAGTCGGTTATACTCGACTCAATTAATTTTGTTCTCGGTTGCAAAGCCGACCGTACAATGATCCGCTACGGTGAAAATGAAGCGTTCGTAAGGGCAGAGTTTGTCCTTGATAAAGATTCCGAAGCGGTTAAAATTTTAAACAGTTACGATATTGAGACTGACAGCGACATTATTATCTCGCGTAAACTTTCAATCGACGGTAAAGGCAGTATTAAAATTAACGGCGACAGCGTAACTGCATCTATGTTAAAAAGTATAACGCAGCATCTTGTGGACGTACACGGTCAAAGCGAGCATTTTTTTCTTCTAAGCGAAGAAAATCAGTTAAAGTTGGTCGATAGCCTTGGCGGCACTGAAATTGACGGAATAAAAACAGAATTATCGGCGTTAATCTTTGAAAAAAGGCAGTTAAAATCTAAAATTAACTCTCTCGGCGGTGACGAAAGCGAGCGTGCAAGAAAACTCGATCTTTTAGAGTACCAGATTAATGAAATCAGAGCGGCAGATCTCAGAGAAGGCGAATATCAGGAACTGAAATCACGTCAACAGATATTGCTTAACGTTGAAAAAATTATGTCTGCAATTAACGAAGCGCGAAACATACTCGGCGGCGATGGTGGGTGCGGCGACGGTCTCGTTTCTTCATTGCATGCATTAAACGGTATTACGGCAATAGATGAAAGTTATTTGCAAATTTATAACCGTCTTGAAGGGGTAAGCGCTGAAATAGATGATATCAGTGAAACGCTTACCGATTTTGCGGACAACCTTTCATTTGACGAGAGTGAAATAAAGCAGATTGGCGAAAGACTTGAGCTTATTAAAACATTAATAAAAAAGTACGGCGCCGATGAAAAGCAAATTGTTAGCTATATGGAAAAGGCGCAAGCCGAATATGAAGCAATTTCAGACAGCGCAACCTTGATTGAAAAATTTAACCGGCAAATCAGCGTATGTGACGAAAAAATTTACTTGCTATGTAGTCGCCTTACCAATTTAAGGAAAGCAAAGGCGCTTCATTTTAGCGAAAGCGTGGTAAAAGAATTAAAAACTTTGAACATTCCCGACGCACAGTTTGGAGTAAAGTTTAACGAATATGACAGAACAACTGCGGATTTGCAAAATGTTAACGGTTCTGATGTTATTAGTTTTGAGTTTTCGGCAAATAAAGGCGAACCGAAAAAACCGTTAAACAAAGTAATAAGCGGTGGAGAAATGAGCAGGTTTATGCTTGCAATAAAAACTCAGCTTAAAGATTTGAACGGTATATCAACTTATATATTCGATGAAATTGATGCAGGGATAAGCGGTTTTACTGCGTCTACCGTAGCAAGAAAGTTTATAGACATTTCAAAACATACACAGATTTTGGCGGTTTCTCACTTGCCGCAAGTATGCGCGGCAAGCGATGCTCAGCTATTAATATATAAGGTAGAAGAAAACGGTAAAACAGTAACAAAGGTCAAAAAGTTGACACAAGGTCAGAAAGTTGAAGAAATTATACGGCTTACAGGCGGTAACGCGATTTCAGATGCAGCAAGACTGCATGCGGAAGAACTTATAAATCAGTTTAAAAATTAATAAAATCAGCGGTAAAAGCCGCTGATTTTTTTGTATATTGCCGTCAATCTTGCACACAATACTACTGTTATGCTTTTAAGAAAAAATATTTTTAAAACCTTAATGGTATTTATTGTAATGCTGATGTGCATAGTTTCTTTTTCGCCAATCAGCGCGTCGGCGGGAACGCAGACTCTTTATCTGGGCGGTTTTCCGGCAGGATTTACTCTTAATACCACTACGGTCGAAGTAATAGGAATTTGCGAAGTTATGACTTCCGACGGAATGAGATCTCCTGCGCGTGAAAGCGGAATGAGAACGGGAGATGTTATTGATAAAATCAACGGAAGAGAAGTTAATTGCACAAAAGATGTAAACAATATTCTTGCCGAAGAATATAAAAAGTTTGAAGTGACAATTTTAAGGGGGCGCGAAGCGTTAACTATTGACGTTGTGCCGGCTATTGACCTGACCACAAAAGCTAAAAGGCTTGGTGTGCTCGTTAAAGACAGTATAAACGGAATAGGTACCGTAACATATATAGATAAAACCAATAATAAGTTCGCTTCGCTTGGACATCCTGTATCCGACCCTAACGGAGCTCTTGTGGAAATTAACGGCGGTACGGTATTCGGATGCTTTATTTACGATGTGAAGAAAGGCGTCAAAGGAACGCCCGGAGAACTTCGCGGCGCATTTGAAAGCTCTACTGTGCTTGGTAAAGCAGTAGTAAATTGTGCATGCGGTATTTATGGAGATTTGTCAAAGAACTATGATGTATCAAAACTTATTAAAGTTGAAAAAGGCAGTCTTGATGGCGTTAAAATAGGCAAAGCATGTATTTATTCAACCCTTGAAGGTTTTGAAGCAAAGAAGTATGATATTTCTATTGTTAAAGTAGATAAGCACAATAAAGACAATAGGAATTTCGTAATTAAAATCGATGATGAGAGACTCGTTGATAAATCAGGCGGGATTGTGCAGGGAATGAGCGGCAGTCCAATTGTACAAAATGGCAAAATTATAGGGGCTGTGACCCATGTGTTTGTTATAATATGGATACCGACGATGGTAATTAAGGGACTTATATCACAAAAATACTTAGAAAAGGAGAACAATTTCATTATAAATTTATTCGTCGGGGGGAAACTCGCCGAAGCGGGTTTTTCTTTTTTAAATTAAATGTAGTTATTGAGATATTGAAATTAGTTAAAATACGACAGAATAGCTCAAAGAGAAGGGGAAGGATTAGCTTTACTTTGTTGCAATAAATAAGTAAAATTAAATATGGAGAAAAAAATGAAAAAGAAACAAATTGCTGTTTATATAAGAATTCCTAAGAAAGATAATTTTCAAATTATCTGCGACGAGTATCGTAATAAAATTGCAGAAAGAAAAGATTGTTGTCTTGTAGAGATTTATTATGATATTGGTATGTCCGGTTTTAATAATGAAAGACCTGGATATTTAAAAATGTTAAAAGCTGCTCGTAATAAAGAATTTGATGTTATCGTTACTAAGCATCCGGGAAAAATCAGCCGTAGAACTAGAGAAATGCTAAAGATAATTGAAGAACTACATAAAATTGGTGTAGCCATTTATTTTGAAGAGAGCGATATTAATACTTTGTAAATTAGTAAAGCTTTAGAAATTGTTAAATCTTATTTGAATTGATGTATTTATAAATGATTTGAATAGACAAAAATTTTGAGCTTTCATATTATTAGATATTTAAAAGGTTAAAATTTATATAAAGCAACCACAATAATGTGATTGCTTTATTTTTACTTAAAAATAAATACGTTGACTTTAGATGAAAAATTTGATACAATATAAAAGCTAGATCATTTTTAATATCACTTCGTGTGAGTATAGTTATGGTGGAACTATACTTTGTAGTCGCATACAAATCTCATACGAGGTTAGAAATGGTCTAGCAACTTTAGCGATGAATGGTATATTCTACAATGCCGTTTCTCGCAAGAGAAGCGGCATCTTATTTATTGATCATTGTTCTATCATCAGTTCTACCAAGCAGATAGTCGATAGGTACTTTAAAATAATCAGCCAAAGCATTAAGATATTCAAGTGATGGCAAACAACCGGTTCGTTTCCATTCATAAATCGAGTTGTATGCAAAAGGCATTTTGTTTGAAATAGTCGAGTATTTCTCGCCACGTTCAATGGTTAATTCTTCTAACCTAATATGAAAGCTAGTGGGGTGTTCTGATTTATAAAATTCATTGTTGTCTGTTTCGCCTAATAAATAAGATAACGAAACATTAACTTTATCGGCAATTTTTATAAGAGATTTTAAACTTGGAATAATTCCATATTTTGTAGCTCGTATAATTACTGCTGGACTGACATCAACGAATTTTGGAAAATCTTTTTTGTCAAATTCTTGTTCATCGATAATTTGTTTGATTCTATATTGAAATTTTTCTGAAACATTATTACTGTTTTCTGGGTTCTTTGCCATAAGCTTGCCTACAACTATTTTATAAATTTAGTCAAAATAATACTCTATTGACTAAAATTTATGATAAAGTAATTGTGTTTCCTATTTAGTCAATATTTTTCATTATTGACTATAAAATGATTGTTTATGAAATCTTGCGCATTTTTTGGACATAGAAATATGATAGTGGAACAGTATAGAGAAAAGCTGTTAGATATCATTATAGACCTAATAGAGAATAAGAATGTTATTCAATTCTATTCTGGCTTCCGCGGTGTTTTTGATTTTTATTGCAGTTCATTGATGTATGAATTGAAAGCCAAATATCCGCAGATTAAGAACACATTGGTACTTTCATATATCCCTGAATCATTGAATGAAGACAGCGTATTTACTTTGCCAAAATATTTTGATGATAGTATTTATTTGTTAGAAAGAAGTGTTCCAAAGCGACTTGCTATAATTGAAACTAACAAGTGTTTGGTTAACAAAGTTGATTATATTGTAGCTGGAGTTGTAGCTCATTTTGGTGGTGCATATATGGCATGTGAATATGCATACAAACAGAAAAAGCCAATCATAAGTGTGATTGATGGTTGGTCAATTTAAATAGCTAAAATTAAAATATTAGAGGCGATAAATGAAAGTTTTAACAAAAGAACTAAGAAATGATTTTGATTTTCAGGAAATATATTGTGCGATTAACTCAATAGAAAAAAAGACAATGCCTGTTGTGTTTTTAAATGG
>CAOMHR010000126.1 GCA_948482865.1 Christensenellaceae bacterium | reverse complement strand
GTACCGCGTCGGTTACAACTCCGGACAGCATTTCTTTTACAAAAGAAAAATATAAGGAAATACTTTCCGCTTTAACTGTTGAAGAAATTTAAGTTTATTACTTGAATTTTTCGTATTTATATTGTATAATAGATGGGAATTTAATCGGGAGTAAAATTTATGTGGGATAATAACGCACCTTTGCAGTTGCTTAAAACAATGCCCAGCAGACTTAATCAGGAACATCTTGAAAAAATTCAGATGCTCATCGACGCTGACAAATATAAAAACAGTATAATAAGTGGATTTGACCTTTGCGGGATTTTTGCGCCTTTTTGCCGCGGTTGTGACAGAACAAGCATATATCCCTGCGCGGTTTCGTATATAAGAATGTTGCAGTCGGAAGGAATGAATATTGAAATTGACGCTTCGCCGTCATATTATTGCACTCCTAAACCTTATACCCCGACAATCGAAGTTCCGCAAACTAAACCGCGTATAAACAATTCTTCTTACGAACAGCGCGGAGTAAGAAATCCGGTAGATAACAAGTACAGAGAAAACAGAGCAAGAATACACAGGGAAATTAAAACCGAAATTGCAGTGACCGATTCCGAACCGCAAGTTCAGACAACTTATACCGAAGAAAAACCTGTGGAGAAAAAGGTGGAAGTGAAACCCGAAAATCCTGTGGTAAAACAACCTGTTGCTTCGTCTTCTCCTGTAATACCTGATGTTGTAGCGCCCAAAAAACCCGAAAAGGTCGAGCGTTTTGAAGAAAAGCCCGTTGAAGATAAAAAACTGCGTATTGCGGTAGCAAGAAGAAAACTTAATTTTTAAATAAATGATTTCGGCTGTGCGAATTTTAAGTCCGCACAGCCGTTTTTAAAATTGTTTATATTTAACCAAATTATTTACTAAATAACAAAAACGAACCAAATTTAAAAACCATAAAAAAATTGTTTACTATATGCGCAATTAATTGATATAATTTTATCGATTAAAAATTGTTTAATTAATTTGTCGAACAATTCACATATTATGAATTGTAAAAGGAGAACAGGAGTAATCAATGGAGTTTAAGTTTAATTACGGAATTTGTGACAGTGTTGAAAAGGTTGAGAGTGAAATTGCAAGGGTAAGAAACGCTCAGAAAATTTTCGCCACTTATACTCAGGAGCAGGTGGATAAAATTTTTCTTGCTTGTGCAACCGCGGCGAATAACGCCCGCATATCGCTTGCAAAACTTGCTGTTGAAGAAACAGGTATGGGCGTGGTTGAAGATAAGGTTATCAAAAACCATTATGCGGCAGAATACATCTATAACAAGTATAAAAATGTTCAGACTTGCGGCGTAATTGAAAAGGACGAAGCGTACGGACTTAAAAAAATTGTTGAACCTATAGGTATTATAGGTGCGGTAATTCCGACAACCAATCCTACGTCTACGGCAATTTTTAAAACGTTGATTTGCCTTAAAACTCGTAACGGCTGTATAATAAGTCCGCACCCCCGTGCGAAAAATTCAACTATAGCCGCGGCAAAAATAATTTATGAAGCCGCTGTGAAAGCAGGTGCGCCCGAAGGTATTATAAGTTGGGTAGACGTTCCTACGTTGGAAATAAGCAATCTTTTAATGAAGGAAGTTGATACGATTCTGGCAACTGGCGGACCGGGTATGGTCAAAGCTGCGTATTCAAGCGGTAAACCTGCAATCGGCGTTGGCGCGGGAAATACTCCGGCTGTGATTGATGAAAGCGCGGATATTCTGCTTGCGGTAAGCTCGGTAATTCATTCAAAGACCTTTGACAACGGTATGATTTGCGCGTCTGAGCAGTCTGTAATTGTCGATAGCAAAATTTATAATAAAGTAAAGAAAGAGTTTCAGGTGCGCGGTTGCTACTTCCTGAACGAAGAAGAGTGCGAAAAAGTAAGAAAAACTATTATAATAAATGGATCGCTTAACGCTAAAATCGTAGGTCAATCGGCATCTAAAATTGCCGCTCTCGCGGGTTTTGAAGTTCCGCAAACAACAAAAATTTTAATTGGAGAAGTTGAATCCGTTGATATCTCCGAAGAGTTTGCGCATGAAAAACTTTCCCCCGTGCTTGCAATGTATCGCGCCGATAACTTTGCCGACGCGCTCAATAAGGCGGAAAAACTTGTAAACGACGGCGGTATCGGACATACTTCTTCATTGTATGTAAACATAACTACCGGGCAGGATAAAATAACTGAGTTTTCCGAGAGAATGAAAACTTGCCGTATCCTTGTAAACACACCTTCGTCGCAGGGCGGTATAGGCGATTTGTATAACTTTAAACTTGCGCCGTCGCTTACGCTTGGCTGCGGAAGCTGGGGCGGAAACTCTGTTTCTGAAAACGTTGGTATCAATCATTTGTTAAATATAAAAACCGTTGCGGAAAGGAGAGAAAATATGCTGTGGTTCAGAGCGCCCCAAAAAGTTTATTTAAAGAAAGGATGTTTGCCCGTAGCGCTTGACGAGCTGAAAGATTATTTCGGTAAAAAGAGAGCGTTTATCGTTACTGATAATTTCTTATATCAGAGCGGATTTACAAAGCATATAACCGATAAACTGGACGAAATCGGTATTTCGCACAGTACTTTCTTTGACGTAGAACCCGACCCTACGCTTGCTTGTGCGCTTGAAGGCGCTAAACAAATGAATGCTTTTAAGCCCGATACTATAATTGCACTGGGCGGCGGCAGCGCTATGGACGCTGCAAAAATTATGTGGGTTATGTACGAACATCCCGAAGCCGATTTTATGGATATGGCTATGCGGTTTATCGATATAAGGAAGAGAGTTTATACATTCCCCAAAATGGGCGAGAAGGCTTACTTTATTGCAATACCCACTTCAGCAGGCACGGGTTCGGAAGTTACTCCGTTTGCTGTTATCACCGATGAAAAAACGGGAGTTAAGTATCCGCTTGCAGATTACGAACTTATGCCCAATATGGCTATCGTCGATACCGATTTGCATATGTCTGCTCCCAAGGGACTTACTGCGGCATCGGGTATAGACGCTGTTACTCACGCTCTGGAAGCATACGTTTCCATGTTGGCGACCGACTATACCGACGGGCTTGCTATACAGGCTCTTAAAGTGATATTCAAATATTTGCCGTCTGCTTACGAAAACGGTCAGACCGATGTCGAAGCAAGGGAAAAGATGGCGAATGCAGCGACTATGGCGGGAATGGCTTTTGCAAACGCTTTCCTTGGTGTATGTCACAGTATGGCGCATAAACTCGGAGCGTTCCATCATTTACCGCACGGAGTTGCAAACGCTCTCATGATTGATGAAGTCATAAAATTCAATTCATCCGAAACTCCGGCCAAAATGGGCACATTCAGCCAGTACGACCATCCCAAGACAAAGCACAGATATGCGGAGGTTGCGGAAGCGTTGGGTATAGACGGCAAAAACGATGATGAAAAAGTTAAAAATCTGATTAAAGCTATAGACGAACTGAAAGTTAAAATCGGCATTAAAAAGACTATTAAGGATTACGGCATAGACGAAAAAGATTTTCTTGATAGACTCGATGAAATGGTTGAACAGGCTTTTGACGACCAGTGTACAGGCGCAAATCCCAGATATCCTTTAATGAGCGAAATAAAGCAGATGTATCTCAATGCCTACTACGGTAAATAATAAGGAGCAAAATTATGAACGGTAAAAAAATATTTTCAAGAGAAGATAAAGAAATTTACAGGGACGGCGACAAACTTATAAAAGTTTTCGGCGAGCATTATTCGAAATCCGATATTCTGAACGAAGCATTGAACCATGCAAGAGTTGAAGAAACGGACTTGAATATTTCAAAGTTGCAGGCGGTTCACGTTGTTGACGGCAGGTGGGCAATTGTGCTTGATTATGTTGAAGGTAAAACGCTGCAACAGCTTTTAGACGAACATCCCGAAAAAGAAGACGAGTATTTAAATCTTTTCGTTGATTTGCAGCGTACGGTAATGGCAAGAAGAGTTCCGCTTTTAAACAAGTTAAAGGACAAATTACAGGCGAGAATTTCTGCGACATCGGAGACGCTTGACGCAACTATCCGTTATGAACTTCATACGCGGCTGGATTCAATGCCCAAACATACCAATCTCTGCCACGGCGATTTTAACCCCACAAACGTTATTATTACAGCAGACGGAACGCCTTATATTATTGACTGGGCGCATGCGTCGCAAGGCAATTCTTCTGCGGACGTGGCAACAAGTTATTTGCTTTTTTATCTTGCAGGCAAGAGCGAACTTGCGGATAAGTACTTAAAACTTTACTGTAAAAAAAGCGATACGGCTTTGCAATATGTTCAACGCTGGATTCCCATTGTTGCAGCGGCAAGGCTTTCCAAAGCAAAACCCGAAGAAGCGGAACTTTTGCAGCGTTGGGTGGACGTAGTCGATTACGAGTAAACAGAATCTATTTGATAAGACTTGCAATTAAGCAAGTCTTATTTTATTGCAATTTTAATAAATTTAAGTATAATTGAAGTTAATGGAAAAGAAAGAGTGTTTTGTCGCTGTTGATTTTGAAGACGACGACAATGTAAAAGGTTATTTATATTTGTATTTGTGCAAATTTGCAAACGTTGAAGCGGGTGATAAAGTTGTCGCTCCTTTGGGCAGACACAACAATTTGCAGCAGGGCGTTGTAAAGCAAATTTTGTTTGCTTATGAAGAAGACGCGCCTTTCCCTGTTCAGTACATAAAAAATATAAGAAATCTTATTAAAACTGACAGCGCAAATTTATACAGAATAATAAAAAAGCGCGAGCTGAATTCAACCGTTACTATGATGGATATTTATGCTCCGCTTGTTGCAAGAAAAGCGGAAGCAGGGCAGTTTATAATTTTGCGCGTCGATGACGACGGGGAAAGAATTCCGCTTACAGTTGCAGGCTTTGACAGAAAAGCAGGTACTGTAAAAATTATATTTCAGGTTGTCGGTAGAACGACTAAG
>CAOMHR010000125.1 GCA_948482865.1 Christensenellaceae bacterium | reverse complement strand
GGCAAATTTATTTTTTCAATACTTTTTGACATTTTTTTTAAAATAGTGGTCGCCCCTGTCCCCAACCACACTATGGTGTGGTTTCCGTTAATCTGCGGCTTTCTTTTGGCGGCTACGGGCAGCAAAAGCCATACTTTACGCCGTTTAAAAAGCCGCCCGCGGATTATCCGCGGGCGGCTTTACAGTTAAATTTTAAAGTTCACCGTACGGGCAAATCAGTTGAGATTGCCGCCGCCGGTAGTGAATGCAAACTGGTCTCTGTCTTCGGGGAAGATGGGACCTGAAATTACGGGAAGATTCAAAGGCGCGATAAACGCGTTTGCCGTAAGGTTTGTAACCGCCGAACGCAGGTAGGGATAAATTATTTTCGTACCTTCGATTACGAAGTTTCTCTCTTCTTTTTCGTTCCTTAATTCCGTCACTTCGAAAACGCCCACAAGCGTTGCGTTTATATCGAAAGGCTTAGGTTCCTTTTCGGTGGATTCGATTTTGACCGAAAGAGCGATAAAGTTCAGCTTTTCGTTGCCGT
Organism: Christensenellaceae bacterium; assembly: GCA_948482865.1. Taxonomy (GTDB): domain Bacteria; phylum Bacillota; class Clostridia; order Christensenellales; family Borkfalkiaceae; genus Coproplasma. The sequence goes on along the minus strand of CAOMHR010000125.1, from coordinate 4,465 downwards.
TGACTTTTCTTACCTGTCTTGAAAACTGGGGTTTAATGTCCAGCTTGTCTTCGGGGTTGAGTTTTACGCGGTTTAATTTGAAAGACAGCTCTTCAGCCGTTATACCTTTAAAATCGATTTTCATTGTTTTTGTTTCTCCTAAGAAATATACTTCTATTATATTGATAAACCGTTTGCTTGTCAATTAAACCCTTAATTTAAACCTAATTTTATTGATTATATTTTTAAGGTATTATATAATTGACAATATGAAGGTAGATATTGACAGCCTGCGCCCCCTTTTGCTTTCGGTTGAAAAGCCGTCGCGCTACACGGGCGGCGAATTCGGCTCGCCCGCGCTCAGAGAGAGCGAACTTAATTTTTGCCTGTGCTTCCCCGATTTATACGAAGTAGGGATGAGCAATCTGGGCATTAAAATCGTTGCGGAAAGCCTGCTCAAAAGCGGCTTTTGCGCAGATTTTTGTTTTGCGCCCGCCGAAGACTTCGGTCAGGGGCTTAAAAAATCGGGTACTCCCCTTTACTCGCTCGGGCTTAAAAAACCGCTTGCCGAATTTGACATACTCGGTTTTTCAATGCAGTTCGAGCTGTCGTATACCAATCTTTTGTATATGCTGGACCTTGCGGGCATACCGCTTTTGAGCAAGGACCGCAAGAACGGAAAATATCCGCTTATAACAATTGGCGGACCCTGCGCCGTAAACCCCGAACCGCTCGCCGATTTTGTGGATTTGGTTTTCATAGGCGACGGCGAAAGTGTTGACGCGGAAGTTGCCCGCCTTTATTTGAAGCACGGCGGCAAAACGGCGGAATTTTACACCGCCGCTTCCGAACTCGACGGAGTGTATATCCCCGCGCTTACCCAACCCGTTTACGGCGAAGACGGAAAACTTACGGGCTTTAACGGAATTAAAAAAGTAAAAAAGGCGCAGGTGCAGAGTCTGGACGAAGAAGTTTTCCCCGAAACTTTTGCCGTACCCAACTGCGAAAGCGTACACGACAGGGCGGTGATAGAAGTTATGCGCGGCTGCTACCGCGGCTGCAGGTTTTGTCAGGCGGGATTCATTTACCGCCCCGTCCGCCCGCGCAGCGTTGAAAAACTGACGGAACAGGCTTGCTCGCTTATAAATTCCACGGGATATAACGAAGTGAGCCTTAACTCCCTTTCCACTGGTGACTATCCCGACTTGCGCGGACTTTTAAAAAGCCTTAAAGAAAATTTGCCGAAGGATACGCGTCTTGCGTTGCCGTCTTTGAGAGTGGACAGCTTCGAAGGCGACTTTGCGCAGGACTCGCGGCGGGTATCTCTTACCTTCGCGCCAGAAGCGGGCAGCCAGCGACTGAGAGACGTTATAAACAAAGATATCACCGAAGAAGAAATTTTACGCGCGGCAGAAAGCGCGTTTGACCAAGGCTATTCTGCGGTAAAGCTGTACTTTATGATGGGACTGCCCACCGAACGGGACGAAGACCTGAAAGAGATAGGTAAAATATGCGCCTACATAAAGGGCGCGTACAGAAAAAAGCCGCGCAAAAAACAGCTCAGAATTTCGGTGTCCTGCTCCACCTTTATACCCAAGCCCTTTACCCCCTTCCAGTGGGAAGAGCAGATTTCAAAAGAGCAAATGGAACAAAGGCGGCGCGCGCTTATAGACGGAATGAAAGCCAAGGGCGTTATTCTGAACTGGAGCGACGACTTTACCGCCGAACTCGAAGCGGCGCTTGCGCGCGGCGACAGAAAACTCGGCAAGGCGATACTTTTCGCCTACCTGAACGGCTGCATATTCGACGGCTGGGACAACCGTTTGAATAAAGACGGCTGGAAAAAAGCGTTCGGACAGGCGGGCATAACCCCGCGCGATTACACGCGCAGCCGCGGCGAAGACGAAATTCTGCCCTGGGATTTTATAGATATAGGCGTGACGAAAAAATTTTTACTGTCGGAAAAAAAGCGCGCGTATGCCGGCGAAGTTACGGGCAGTTGCCTTGACTCCTGCAAGGGTTGCGGTATGCAGAAGAGTTGCCCCGCCGCCACAAAACAAACGCTATAAACAAGCTAACGGATAATTATGATTGCTTTCAGATACACAAAAACAGACGGGGCGGAATACCTTTCCCACCTTGACCTTTTAAGGCACATCTGCCGCACGTTCAAGCGCGCGGGGATAGAGTTAAAGCACAGCGAAGGTTTTAACCCCCACCCGAGAATTTACATGAACAACCCGCTGGGGCTGGGCATTAAATCGGTTGCGGAATACTGCGCGGCGGACTGCGTTTTCGGCGGCGATTTTTCAGCCGCATTCAACGCCTGCTCGCCCGACGGTATAAAATGTACCGCCTATAAAATTTTTGACTTTAACCCCAACTACGCCTATACGGTAAAAAGTTGCAGCTACACGGCAGAAGGCATAGACGGGTTCGACCCCGATAAATTTTTCAGCCGCGCGCAAATTGTGATTACCGACAAACGCGGGCGCGAAGTGGATATACGGCGGCGGGTACTCTCTTTAAGTCAGGACGGCGGCAAGACCGCGTTCACGCTGGGTTGCGGCGAAAACAACCTGCGCCCCGACTTATTCTGCGAATTTCTTGAAAGCGAATTCGGCGGCGCGGCGCGCGGGCTTATAAAAGTACGCGCCGACGGCGACTACACTTTTTAAAAGGTGACTTATGTCTAAAAGGACCATATACTTCAATAACTATTGCGGATACGACCAGTCGGCTGTGACGGAAGACGGCAAACTCATAGAGTTCGGGTTCGAAAAGCGCGGCGGCGGCGCGGTCGTGGGCAACGTGTACAAGGGCAGGGTTGAAAACGTTCTGCCCGGTATGCAGGCGGCTTTCGTAAACTGCGGGCTTGAACGCAACTGCTACTTTTCCGCCGAAGACGTTATGCCCGACGCGGCGGGGCTTGACGCGGACGGCGTGCAGGCGGCTTTCCCCGAACTTAAAGAAGGGGACGAAATTATGGTCCAGATAATAAAGCCCCCCGTGGGCAAAAAGGGGGCGCGGGTCACGGCGCACGTATCTTACGTGGGCAACAGCCTTATCTATATGCCCGACCTGCATTTTGTCGGCGTGTCGCGAAAAATAGACGACAAGGAACTGCGCGGAAGCCTTGTGTACTCGGTCAAAAAACTTATCGGCGACGACGAAGGCGCGATTATCCGCACAGCCGCGCCCTACCAGAAGCGAGAACAGATTGTCAACGAACTGAACTACCTGCGCAAACTTCACGCGGGGGTTGTGCAGAGTTTTAAAAACGCAGAAATCGGCGACCTGCTGTACACAGACGCCGCCCTGCCGATAAGGGTTATGCGCGACGTGCTTGCCGCGGACATTGAAAAAATAGTTGTCGGCACCGCGCCGTTAAGGCAGGCGGTTACGGGGCTTATGGACTTGTTCCCCGCGGAAAGCCGCAGACCGGTGATTTTACACGAAAACGACGGGGATATGCTGGACGAACTGGGAATTTCGCAGCAGATTGAAGAGCTGACTTCCCCCCGCGCCACGCTTGAAAACGGCGGATACATTGTAATCGAAAAGACCGAAGCTCTGACCGTAATCGACGTAAACACCGGCAGCTTTACGGGCGACGACAGCCTTGAACAGACAGTCTATTATACTAACGTTTTAGCTGCGCGGGAAATTGCGCGACAGGTGCGCCTGAGAAACATAGGCGGCATTGTCGTAGTGGACTTTATCGATATGCAAAAAGCGGCGCACTCGAAAGCAATCGTTCAGGAGCTTGAACGCGCGCTGGCGGGCGACAAAGTTAAGTGCCGCGTATCGCCGATGTCCAGGCTGGGGCTTGTTGAATTTACGCGCAAGCGTTCGGGGTCCAACCCCCTTTCCGCGCTTGTCCGTCCCTGCCGCGCCTGCTCGGGCGCGGGATACAGAAAGACGGCGGACTACATAATTTTTTGTATCCGCGCGAAAATTCTGAAACTTGCCGCCGAAGGGAAAAAGGTGATACGGCTGGACGTGAGCGGGGAAATCCTGAACAGGCTTTGCGACCGCGCGGAAATTACCGCCGATATAAAATCGCGCAGTAAAAACCTGACCGTTTACGCCGTGCCGCACAAATCATTTTCAAACGAGCAGATTTACATCCGCTGCAATGGCGACGAAGATTTTTCCCTGCCCGAAAACCCCGTAAAACTTATTTAACGAAAAAAACAGCTTCCCGAAAGGTTAGCTGTTTTTTTGGAACTTGACAATCCCGCACGTTGTGCTGTCAGTAAGAAGTGCATTGTCAGTTTAACATATCTCTATATGAAATTGTTGATTATTCAGTTTAACTGAATTAAAAATTTTAACGAAAATTTTTAACATATACCACTGTCATTCTGAGCCTGCTTAACAATCTTGCCCACATTGTCATTCTGAGCGGAGCGCAGCGGAGCCGAAGAATCTCCATGCGTTCCGTCTTACACAAGGGACCCTTCGGCTACGCTCAGGGTGACAA
>CAOMHR010000124.1 GCA_948482865.1 Christensenellaceae bacterium | reverse complement strand
AAATTACTCAAGAACTGCGGTTGCGCCTGCTGCTTTGAGGTCTGCAAGAATCTTCTCCGCGTCCTCTTTAGCAACGTTCTCTTTGAGCACGCCGCCCTTTTCAACTGCGGTTTTAGCTTCAACGAGTCCAAGACCCGTGAATGCGCGTACAACCTTGATAACGTCAATCTTCTTTGCGCCTGCGTCCTTAAGAACGACGTTGAATTCGCTCTTTTCTTCTGCTGCCGCTGCGGGAGCTGCGCCTGCTGCGGGAGCTGCTGCAACTGCTACGGGAGCCGCCGCGCTTACGCCGAATTCTTCTTCAAGAGCCTTAACTAGTTCGTTAAGTTCAAGTACGGTCATATTTTTTACTTCTTCGATAAATTTCTTTACGTCTGCCATTTTATTAATCTCCATTTATTTTATAATTTATATTTTTTTTTGCGCTGTCAGGGCACGCGCCCGCCCGTTTGAATTTTTGACTGTTTAAGCCTTGGTTTTGGCTACCGCGCCGAGAACGCGCACGATACCCGCTTTAAGATTGTTAAGCACACCTGCAAAATTTGCCAAAGGCGCCTGCATAGAACCAAGCATTTTTGCAACGAGTTCTTCCCTTGAAGGCATATTTGCAAGAGTTTTTGCGCCTGCCTTGTCAACGTAAGCATTGTCTACAAACGCGCTCTTTAAAACGATTTTACCGTCGTAATCTTTTGCCGCCGCTACCATAAGTTTAGCCGCGCTCGTTTCGTCCGCGCCGAAAGTTACAGCGGTGGGACCGTTAAGGTCCGCGTCAAAATCTTTGTAACCTAAATCGTTGAAAGCCTTTCTTACAAGGGTGTTTTTGTAAACCTTGTATTCGCAGTTAGCCTGTTTGCACTTGTTTCTCAGTTCCGAAACTTCCGCAACGGTAAGTTTGTTGTAATCAACCAGCACAACCGACTTTGCCGCTTTGATTTTTTCGGTTATTTCCTGAACGACAACTTTTTTCGCTTCAAAATTAGCCGACTTTCTTTCTTCTGACAATTTGTTCCTCCTTTCCGCTTTGCCGCGGTCGATAAAAAATAATTCCTTGTGCGCAAAGTGACACAAGGAATTTGTAATAATCGCTTATTAAAAATTGACCCGTCACCTGAGCGGGGTATTGAGCGCAAGCGCACCCGCCGTCTTCGGCACAGAAAATTTATTTACTTTTTAATTATAGTCTTAACGGTAAATTAAGTCAAATAATTTTTACTGTTTTTTAACCTTTGTTGTAAGTAACTTTAACGCCGGGACCCATTGTCGAAGTTACGGTTACGCTCTTGATGTACTGACCCTTTGAAGTTGCGGGTTTAGCCTTAACGATTGCGTCCATAAGCGCGTTGAAGTTTTCGGTAATCTTGTCGGGACCGAACGACTTTTTGCCGATAGGGCAGTGAATAATCGCGGTCTTGTCAAGACGGTATTCCACTTTACCTGCTTTAACTTCCTGAACCGCTCTTGCAACGTCCATAGTTACGGTACCCGACTTGGGGTTGGGCATCAAGCCCTTGGGTCCGAGAATACGACCGATACGTCCTACCATACCCATCATATCGGGGGTGGTAATCATAACGTCGAAGTCAAACCAGTTCTGCGACTGTATGCGCTGAATGGTTTCTTCCGCGCCGACGTAATCCGCGCCCGCAGCGGTAGCCGCGTCCGCCTTGTCGCCTTTTGCTATAACAAGCACTTTCTTCTGCTTACCTGTGCCGTTGGGGAGTACCAGAACGCCCCTGACCTGCTGGTCAGCCTGTCTGGGGTCAACGCCCAGACGAACGTGCAGTTCGATAGTTTCGTCGAATTTTGCCTTAGCGGTATCGAGAACGATTTTAACCGCTTCGCCCAAATCGTAGGACTTGGAAGGGTCGTAGGATTTAATGCTTTCAGCGTACTTTTTTGCCAACTTCATAATCTTACTCCTCCACCGTTACGCCCATAGAACGGGCTGTTCCCTTAATCATTGATTTAGCAGCTTCCAAATCGGTGCAGTTCAAATCGGGCATTTTCGTCTTGGCAATTTCTTCAACCTGCGCTTTGGTAAGTTTGCCTACCTTGTCCCTGTTGGGGCGTGCGCTTGCCGTTTCGAGTCCCAGCGCCTTCTTGATAAGAACGGGCGTAGGGGGTGTTTTCAGCTCGAAAGTGAAACTTCTGTCCTGATAGATTGTGACTACGCAGGGGATGATAAGTCCTGCCTGTGCCGCCGTTTTTGCGTTGAATTCCTTGGTAAAGCCGGGTATATTGATACCGTGGGGACCCAGCGTAGAACCTACGGGGGGTGCGGGGGTTGCTTTACCGGCGGGAAGTTGCAGTTTGACTACCGCGGTAATCTTTTTTGCCATTTATATTTCCTCCGTGTGGTTAAAACGAATATACCCTGAAAGATTTGATACATTCTCCCACATAACCAAATCCGTGCGTTTTATCTGCGCCGCGGATTTATAACTTTGATAATTTGTAGCCTTACTCGGCAACTTTTTTAATCTGGATATATTCCACTTCGACGTCGGTGGTTCTGCCGAACATTTCGATGTTGATTTTGGCTTTCTGCGCCGCGTCGTTCAACTCGGTAATAGTGCCTTCAAAGCCTTCCAAAGGACCTGCGTCCACGCTGACCCTGTCGCCTATGCCGAACTCGCCTTCAACCACTCTCTCTTCAAGGCGCATCTTGCGGATTTCGTTTTCCTTCAAAGGAATGGGTCTGCCCTGCGGACCGACGAAACCTGTAACGCCCCTTGTATTGGTAATCAGATACCAGAGCTGGTTGGAATATATCATCTTTATAAAAACATAGCAGGGGAGCAGCTTGCGCTCTACAACCTTGCGCTTGCCGTTCTTCTCTTCTATGGTCTGCTCCATAGGTATTTTCACTTCGAAAATCATGGATTGCAGATTGTTGTTTTCTATAAGCCTTTCAAGGTTGTCCTTCACCATAGACTCGTATCCGGCGTAGGTGTGAAGAATATACCAGCAGGGCGTAGTCGTTACGTCTACCATTATTTATTCTCCGAACCCCTTGATGTTGGTTATAACTTTCAAAAGCTCTTGAAGTCCGTAGTTTATTCCGGTTACGATGACGGTAAAGACCACCACCACTACCAGAACAACGCAGGTGCCTTTAATTACTTTGGGAAAAGTAGGCCAGGTCACCCTTTTCAGTTCTGAAAAGGTTTCTTTGAGCTTTCTGCCCATTCTTACGAAAATGTTGGGCTTTTTAACTTTGTTGTCGTTTTTGGTCGCCATAAACAACTCCCTTATGGAAAATTACTTCGTTTCCTTATGCTCGGTATGTTTCTTGCAGAAGGGGCAGTATTTTGAAACGGTAAGCCTGTCGGGATCGTTACGCTTGTTTTTATAGCTGTCGTAATTCCTGTGCTTACATTCGGTACATTCAAATGTTATTTTAGCCCTTGTTGATGCTTTCATTATGGAAAACTCCGTACAAAAAAATTACACCCCCAATCCGGATGCTTTTTGAGTTTAACATACAATTAAACGCTTGTCAACCTTTTTTGGTTGATAATACGCAAAAATTTAACTGCTTTAACAGCGGATTTCAGGTAAAGCCGCCCGCGGAAATTCCGCGGGCGGCTGTAAGTTACCGTCAAAATTATTTTTCCGTATACGCGTCGTAGAATCCGTCAAGATCGGAAAATCCCGATACGTCGCTTTCGCCGCGCTCCCTGCGCAAAGGTTTCTGCGTCGTGTCTACCGTAGTCGTCGTGGTTATCACCGCGTCGGGCGGGTAAACCGTGGGAACGTTTGAGATCTGTGAAGATGCTTCTATCATCTGCGGCTGTTCCGCAGGCGCAATCTGTTCGGGCTTTTCGCCGCCGGCATAGTTTTTCAACGCCGCCAACACCAACGCGCCCAACGCGTCAAGCGAAACGCTGCCGTTTTCTCCGCCGCCCGCCGCCGGAATGCGGTTCATATAGGCGCTGCGCATAAGCTGCTCTTCCGCATATCTCGCGCGTTCTTCCGCCGCGCGTAAAGTCCGCTCTTCCGCATATCTCGCGCGTTCTTCCGCCGCCCGCGCAATGCGCTCTTCCGCATATCTCGCGCGCTCTTCCGCCGCGCGAAGCCTTTCTTCGAGAATTAAAGACTCAAACGAACTTCCGCCTGCCTGAACGGGCTGTTGCATTGCCTGCATAGGTTGCTGTACAGGCGTCTGCGGTTGTTGTACGGGGACGGGCATAGGCTGTTGAACCTGTTGCGCGGGCTGTTGCATTGCCATTGCCGTAGCCGCCATTCCCGCGTTTGCCATATTTGCCATACCTGCCTGCGCGCGTATCTTTTCAAGCTCCGCTTCCTGCTTTGCCCTCGCAAGCTCGCGTTCCGCTTCTATCCGCTCCTGCTGAAGCCTGCGCTCTTCTTCCTTTCTCGCCTTTTCTTCCGCGCGCTGTTCCTTGCTCTTCCTGCGTTTGCACGCCACCGCTATGATTATTATCAACAGTATCAATACCGCAAGCCCTATCGCCAGCCACGCCCAGATAGGAAGCCCTAACCACGTCTTAGTCACAAAGTCCTTTACGTTGCTCATTATTGCCGATGCGCCGCTCTTGGGAACTTTGTATGTTACCTTCTCGGATACGGACGTACCGTTTTCAAACACGAAGTTGCCTGCGTCCGCGCCGTCTAAAACAGCGTCCACGTAGAACGTACTTCCGCTCTTGAATTCGGGGTCTATAACGCTTCCCGCCGCGTCTTCGAAGTAACGGTATCCCACCGACAAATCAAGCGTTCCGTCCGCAACCATTGCCGCGAACTGCGCGGGCAGATTGTAAACCGCGCCGCTCTTGCCCTTCAAATCCCAGAGCGAACCGTCAAGCACGTACGGATTTATCTGCCACTTCATTTCCACTTCGGTATGCTCGTCGTTTGCAAAATCCGCAGAGTTTTCATAACCAGCAAGCGCAACTTTCACCGCCGACTTTGCAGGCTCTTCGGGCGTTGCCGCGGGCTTTTTGACGAACACGTAATTAAATTGGTCTTTAAGCGTTATCGTTGCCGTGTACGTGCCCACGTCGCGCTTTTCCAGCGAGTCAAT
>CAOMHR010000123.1 GCA_948482865.1 Christensenellaceae bacterium | reverse complement strand
CGACGGCAGACCCAGAACTTTGGAAGAAGTGGGCAAAGAATTTAACGTAACGCGTGAGCGTATCCGTCAGATTGAAGCAAAAGCGTTAAGAAAGCTCCGTCACCCGTCGCGTTCAAAGCATTTAAAAGATTTTCTCGACACCTGATGGACAGGATTACAAAACTTTGCGCTTACCTTGATAAATGCGCCGTTTTTGCAGACGTTGCCTGCGACCACGGTTATTGCACAAAATATATGCTTGACAACGGTCTGTGCGAAAGCGCAGTTGTCTCAGATATAAGCGAAAAAAGTCTTTCAAAGGCTCAGATTTTGCTCGCGGACTATATTAAAAAAGGCGTTTGCAGTTCGGTCTGTTGCGACGGTCTTGAAAAGGTCAAAGGCGCAGATACCGTGCTAATAGCGGGTATCGGCGGCGAAGAGATTATTAAAATTCTGAGTGCTGCCGAAATTCCGCAAAACTTTGTTTTTCAACCTATGAAAAACGCCAAGGAATTGCGCAGTTTCCTTTTGCAACGCGGTTGTGTTTTAACTTGCGACGACATTTTTACAGACGGTAAAAATTATTATTTTATCATAAAAGGTAAAGCCCGCGGGGATAAACAGGACTATTCTGAAACCTGTCTTGAATACGGCGCAGACAGTCTGAAAAATCCTGTATTTGCCGCATTTTTAACTGCGGAAATAGAAAAGAAGAAAAGTTATCTTTCCCGCAATATGTGTGACGGTTCGCGGGCTGATATACTAAAATCGATAGACTTTATGCAAGGAGTGTTAAAAGGTGAAATTAAATGAAGTAATGACCGTCCTTGAAAAAGTTGCGCCCGTATCACTTTCGGATGAATTTTGCAAAAAGTTTGGTCTGTATGATAACAGCGGCGTTATAATCAATTGCGGTAACGATATCGACGGAGCGTTGTTTTCGCTTGATTTATCGATAAACGCAGTAAAAAAAGCCATAGAGTACGGTTACAATTTAATAGTAACGCATCACCCTGCAATTTACGGCGGTATTTCAAAACTCGACTTAGCAGGCGAGTCGCAGTCGATAGCAATAGCAGAGTGTCTGAAACACGGAATTTCCGTAATTTCAATGCATTTGAATTTTGACGCCGCACCACACGGGATAGATTATTACCTTATGCGCGGACTTGGCGGAAACGAAGCGGAAATTCTCGCGCCGGTAACAGGCGGCGGATACGGCAGGTTTTACAGCGTAAAGAGTGAAAATTTCAGTGTGTTCACGGAAAACGTAAAAAAGACGTTTAATTCTGACCGCGTTTTATCTTACGGTGAAGACAGACGGATAAAAACGGTTGCGTCCTTCTGCGGCGCGGGCTGCGACGAAAAGGCAATTGCCTTTGCCGTGAAAAACGGCGCGGACGTATTTGTTTCGTCTGATTTGAAACATCATGAAATAGCCGCTCTCTTGGGGCGCGGTATAAACGTAATACAGCTTACGCATTACTGTGCCGAAAGTTACGGCTTTCAAAAAATATATTCGGAAATATCAAAGGACTTATCCGTTCCGACGGCGTATTTTTGCGACGCGGAGCTTATGTAGTTTAAAGGAGAAAATTTATGGAACAGGTAAAACAGCTTTTGTTGTATCAGGAAGAAGATTCAAAACTTCTTAAAATAGAACATGACGCGCAGGGTTCGGAAGAGTGGAAAAACTTTTCACAGGCAAAAAGTTTTTTGACTAAAGCGCCCGAAAAACTTGAAAATCTTGACGCTAAGGCGCGCGAACTTCACGCCGCGTTGGATTTGCTTGACAAAAAATATGCCGAGATTGAAGAAACTTTAAAGGACTTTGAAAACCTTGACGAGTTGGTGGAAGAAGGCGCTGATATTTCTTTTTATAAAAAGAACGCAACCCAGATTTCGGAAAAACTGAAAGCTATCAAGTCGGAAGTAAATACTCTTTTAAAGAACGTAAAAGACGCGGACGAAGAGTACAAGGCAATGAAGAAAAAGACCATTGCGGTGCAAAAGCAGTATCAGGAATATTCCGCAGTATACCAGGAATATAAGAAAGCCAAGATTGAAGAAATGAACGCGGTTAAGAAAGAGCTTGAAAAACTTGCCGCAAAAATCGACCCTGAAGTTCTGAAAAAATACCAGATGAAGCGCAGCGAGCGTATCTTCCCCATAATCTGTGCGGTTACGAATAACCGTTGCCCCAAATGCGGTATGGAACTTTCTATTGTAGGTAAAGAAAAGGTTTCCGGCGGCGGCGTTACCGAGTGCGATAACTGCCACAGGTTTCTTTATCAGGAATAATTAAAAAACGGTTCGGTAAATGCCGGACTGTTTTTTTGTGTAATTTAAAAATTTTGTTGACTTAAAAGCCGTTGTGTTTTATACTTTTAAAGATGGTATGAAAAGTTTTGCTGGTAAAAAACTTCTTGTTTTTGGCGATAGTATAATGTACGGTTCGGGTAACGGCGGTTTCGGCATCGGAGAATACCTGAAAGAAAAGTTCGGTTTCCATCTTGCCAAATACTGCATAGGCGGGGCAAGGGTCGGTTTTTGCAACGGTAAGAGCTGGATTGTAGAACAGGTCAGAAAAGCAGTCTTAAATAAAGAAACCGCCGATATTATTGTGTTCGACGGATTTACTAACGATTGCTGTATAAGCGGCGAAAGCGGCTTGTGCGACGTGCCGTTGGGCGATACGGTAAAAAGAAAAGATTGCGTAGATATTTTTGCAGTAACCGAACGAATGGATTTTTCGCAATGTTTTGACAGTATCGCTTCGGCGTTTAAAAAGTATTTTCCTGCCGCGGGAATTGTCTTTGTTCGTCCGCACAAAATGGGCAGGCGCGGCGACGACGTTCAGAAGATTTACGGCGAGCGGGCAACAGAAATCTGTAAAAAGTACGGAATAGCGGTAGCCGATATTTATCACGAAAGCGGGCTTGATACCTTTGACAGCGTTCAGCGCGACAGGTACACCGCGGACACTTACGGTTGGGGGAAAGGCGATTGCACTCATCCCAACGCTGCGGGATATACTGAAAAATATATGCCGCTTATAGAAAAAGAGATTTTTGCCGTATTCGGCGAAAAGGGATAATGTAATGAAGGTTTTAATGATAAACGGCAGTCCGCATGAGAAAGGCTGCACAAATGCCGCATTAACGCTAATTTCGCAGGAACTTAAAAATCAGGGAATCGATAGCGAAGTAGTATGGCTCGGTAACGGACCTGTCCGCGGTTGTATAGGTTGCGGTGCTTGCAAAAATATAGGCAAGTGCGCTTTCGGCGACGACCCTATAAACGCGATAGGCGAAAAAATCAAAGCGGCTGACGGCTATATCTTCGGCTCGCCCGTTCATTATGCTTCGCCTTGCGGCGCTATGGTTTCTGCTATGGACCGTCTTTTTGCGGCGTTCGGCAATCATATGCAATTTAAACCCGCGGCAAGTGTTGTTTCGGCACGTCGCGCGGGAACAACCGCTTCTTACGACGTTCTGAATAAGTACATAGGCATTAATAGTATGATAGCGGTTCCGTCGACTTACTGGAATATGGTTCACGGCAGCGTTGCGGAAGACGTATTAAAGGATGAAGAAGGGGTTACGATTATGCGCGCGCTCGCAAGCAATATGGCGTGGCTTTTAAAACTTCTTGATAATGCTAAGGGGACTGATCTGGAAAAACCGGTGATTGTTCCAAAGGTAAAAACGAATTTTATAAGGTAATTTATGAAACTTATTACTTTTACGGTTCCTTGCTATAATTCGCAGGAATATATGCAAAAATGCGTTGACAGCCTTTTGATAGGGGGCGATGACGTTGAAATTATTATCGTGAACGACGGCTCCACGGACAGAACGGGAGAAATTGCCGACGATTATGCCGGGAAGTATCCCGATATTGTAAGGGTAATTCATAAAGAAAACGGCGGACACGGCTCGGGGCTTAACGCCGGTTTAAAGGCGGCGACAGGACTCTATTTTAAAGTAGTTGACTCGGACGACTGGCTTGACGCGCAGGGGCTTAAAACTTTACTTGCGGCAATCCGCGAACACAAGGCGTTAAATCTTCTTCCCGATATTTATATCACGAACGTCGTTTATAACCACGTTTCAGACAATACGACTTTTGAATGCAGACACGACGAAAAATTAAACGTGGGCTTTGTTGATTGGAATAAGGCAAAAAGTTTCCACTATCAGCACGTAATTTTAATGCATTCGCTCACTTACAGAACGGAAAAGCTGCGCGAAGTAGGTATTGTTTTACCCGAACATACTTTTTATGTGGACAATCTTTATGCGTTTATTCCGTTGCCTAAACTTTCAAACGCGTATTTCCTTAACGTAAATTTATATATTTATTATATCGGTCGCGCCGACCAGTCTGTAAATATCGTCAACTGCATAGAGAGATATAAGCAGCAAATAAGGGTAATGAAAACCATGCTTACGGCTTATACCCTGGCGGAGTTGAAAACTTTGCCCAAGGGGCTTAAAAAGTATATGTTGCATTATCTGCACGCACTTATGATGGTCACGTTGATGTTTTCATGCGGGAAAAATACAAAAGAGCGTAGGGCAGACATAAACGAAATGTGGCGTGAGTTAAAGCAACACGATAAAAAGCTGTATAAAAAAGTCAGATACTGCGGCTATCCGCTTTCTGTGGCTTTTTTGCCTTGGTGTCTCCGTCCTAAAATAATGCGTCTTGCATACGACATATTAAATAAACGTACTAAAATAGGTTTGTAATAAAAAAGCGGCTGAGCGCATTTTGCGCTCAGCCGCAAATATTTTTTACGGTGAAACTCTGTTTATATCTCTGGGGAACATTGCAGCATATCTTACGTTTTTAAAACCAAGCAGGTGCATAGTCAGTCTTTCAAGTCCGAGACCCAAACCGCCGTGGGGGGGCGCGCCGTATTTGTGAAGCATAAGATAGGTTTCAAACTCGTCGGGGTTCATTCCCAACTTTTTCATTTTTGCAACCTGCTCGTTATAGTCGTGAATTCTCTGTCCGCCGGAAGTTATTTCTATCCCCCTGAACAAAAGGTCGAAAGAAAGGGTAACTTCGGCGTCTTCGGGGTCGTCCATAGTATAGAAAG
>CAOMHR010000122.1 GCA_948482865.1 Christensenellaceae bacterium | reverse complement strand
TATGTTTGCCGTACACGTTAAGGTTTACCGTTCCAAGCTCGCCACCGCTTTCAAATACCGTAAACGAAAAAACCCCGCCGCCGCTTCTTATATTTTTAGCATAAAAATCCGCCGATTTATCAAACCCGAAAGTTAAGCCGCCAGTTGGCAAATCGCAGTACAAAGATACCGAAATATCCGAGCAATCCGCAAATTGGATATAAGACCTTTTCAATTCTTCTTCACTGCCGTAACATTCCAAATGGTCGGGTTCGCTGTTAAGAACTACCGATATGTTCGGTTTAAGCAAAAGAAAATTCTTTTTGTATTCGCACGCTTCCGTAATAAGAAAATCGTTGCCGCAGTAATAAAAATTTGTGAAAGTTAAATCTTTTCCGCCGATATGCGCCGCAAACTTTTTACCTGCAGCTGAAAAAATATGCGCCAGCATTGCACAGCACGTTGTTTTTCCGTGACAGCCCGAAACAGCTATTACCTTTTTAAAACCACGGCTGATTTCATACAAAAGCTGACCGCGCGAAACGACGTTTTTTGAAAGTTTACGCGCTTCCGTAAGCCGTACGTCGCTATCGTTAATAGCATCCGTATAAACAATCAAGTCGTATTCCGCAACGCTACCGGACGGCTCGCCTATAAATATTTCCGCGCCGCAACTTTTCAGCTCTTCGGTATACTCGTTTGAAACAGCGTCGCAGCCGCAAACCTTTTTACCGAGTGACAACAAATATTTGGCGAGTCCGCTCATACTTACCCCGCCTATACCTATAAAGTAAAAACTTTCGTATGCATCCAAAAATTTAATGCGCATAATACATTCTATTAAAAATTTTGTAAAAATAGCACGAAAACCGCATTAAAAACAAAAATTAGTACAAAAAAAAGCACACCGTAACCGTAAGGGTCTATGTTATATAAATTTCCTTGTGAACAAAAAATTAGCGTACTATCTTCGCTCGCAAAGTATAGTGCGCTGTATTTTATTAAAGATTATAAAAATAAATTAAAATTTATCTTACTTCTGATTATTTTTTGTTTTCCATTTCTTTATATTTAACCCACTTAACGATAAAAATTGTTTCCCGTACAAATGAATTTATAAAAACTAAAAAGCATACAAGCGAAATAGTACCGGCAAACCAAATTGCACCACTTGAAATATTCAAATCCTTTGCATGACGCTTCAAAGTATGGTCAATATATATTGGCACTTTCTTTCCCACTTGCGCTTTTGCTTCTTCTTCATCGTATATCAATCTTTGCCAAATACCTGAATAAACCGTTCCGTCCGACTTGTACTCATAAAACGTACTATAACTTTTATTGTAATCGTACCGCCCATTAGTCAATTCATACCGAACGATTGTAGCATATTCTTTCTCATAATTTGCGTGAGTATTAAGGTAATAATCTTTCGCAGCAAACACAAGATTGTTAATAAATATACCCAACAATACAATCATTAAAGCCATAACAAAACTATGGGCGATTGTATGATTTTTTGGTTTTTCCATTAAATACATCTCCGCTAAATTACTGTTTATCGTATAATCACTATAGCATAACTGTAATAAAAAAGCAAGGACGGTTTATCCTTGCTTTAATCCCTACCAAACACACCCTTAGCAGATGCGCTTTATGTTTTCTAATAAAATCAGTCGTTGTTGCGCCTTTTATTGAGATTTCTCATCATCTGTGCAAACTTAGGTACATTTTTGTCATTGGGACGCTCTATCACGTCATCTTCACGCTGTAAAGGACGGATTACTGGCTGCACAGGTTGCTGATACTGCGGCTGAATAGGCTGAACGGGCTGCTGACGGTAATACGGTTCGCTTACAGACATTCTGCCAGACGAAGCAAGGTCGTCCTTATAACGGGGCTGGTCGTAAATTCTTCCGCTCTGGTATCCCCTTTGGGTATTATCTTCCATTCCCTTGTAATCATAACCGGGGAATCCTGTTGCAATAACCGTAATTTCAACTTCGTCCTGAACGTTCGGGTCTATTCTTGCGCCGAAAATAATATTCGCCGAAGCGTCTACAACGCTCTTGACAAGCTCGGCAGCGTCTTCAACTTCCGAATAAGTAAGATCTTCCCCGCCGACCACGTTCAAAATTACGCCGCGGGCGCCTTCAATGGTAGTTTCGAGCAAAGGACAGTTAACCGCAACCCTGACCGCTTCAATAATTCTGTTTTCGCCCTTGGCTACGCCTACGCCCAAATGAGCAATACCCTTGTCTTTGAGAATAGTCTTAACGTCGGCAAAGTCAAGATTTATAAGCGAAGGATTTACAATGAGTTCAGCAATACCCTTTATACCCTGTTTAAGAATTTCGTCAGCAATACGTAACGCTTCTTTCATAGGTGTCTTTTCTGAAACAACGGTCTTAATTTTATCGTTGGGAATTATAATGAGAGTATCTACATATTTCTTTAAATTTTCAAGACCTTTCGCGGTATTTTCCATACGCTTTTTGCCTTCAAAACCAAAAGGCTCTGTAACGACCGCTACGGTAAGAATTTTCATATCGCGGGCAATTTTCGCAATAACGGGAGCCGCGCCCGTTCCGGTGCCGCCGCCCATACCGGCGGTAATAAACAGAAGGTCTGTATCTTTAATAGCTTCGGTCAACGCTTCCTTGCTTTCTTCAGCCGCAGCCCTGCCGATATCGGGATCTGCGCCCGCGCCGAGTCCTTTGGTAAGTGAACTGCCGATCTGTATTTTTTTATTGCAAGGCGAAAGCGCAAGAATCTGGCTGTCGGTATTGACAACGTAGTAATCAGCGCAGTTTATCCCCGCTTCAAGCATTCTGTTGACGGCGTTATTTCCCGCGCCGCCCACTCCTATAACTTTAATTCTGGCATTGCCCGAAATATTGCCGCTTCCCATGTTGCCGCCTAAATCGTTAAACATATGTATAACCCTCCGTTAATTGAATAATTTCCTGTAAGTAGTTGATTTTTTATCATTGATTGCCGTGTCCAAAAGGCTTAAAAGCGAACTGAAATGCGGCTTGTCGTAATAAGGAACTTTTGGCGAAATAATTTCAACGTTTTTAACCAGTCTGTTTGAAAAATGTTCCGCTGTTCCCCTTATTACCCTTACCCCTTCGCCCGTAATATTCAAAGGCTTGGTTTCAAGATTCTTTTCTTTAAAACTATAACGGCATTCTTCCAACGTTTCGCAAATTCCGTCAAGTCCTTCACGTATTTTATCGCGCAAAAGCACTGTAGGAAAACTGTAAACTTTTCCTTCGTAAAGATAATCTTCGCGGCTTTGCAACTTTTCCTTGGCGTTAAGATTTACCATAGTCAAAAACGCAGTTGCAACTTCAAAAGGAATATCGAGCTCGTTCATTAAATAAACTGCGATATGTCCTATGCCCACCGAAAACGATTCGCTGAAAGCAAGCCCGTTTCCGCACACGACGCTGTAAGTCGAAGATATATATCCGAGATCGACAAGCACGGCATACTCGTCGCGCTTTTCAGTGTCTATGAGATAAACCCCTTCGGCATGAATAGTCGGTATTAAATTTATATGTGCAATATTTCCGAACTTTTTAAACACTTCAGAAAGTATATCTATAAAGTCGTTTTTACACTGATAAAAACTGAATTTACCCTGTAAACTATCGCTCAATTCCCCGACGGGGTCAATAACTTTACGCTTGTCCGACAAGACGTAATAAAGACAGCTGTGACGGATAGTCTGATACTCGTCCGACTCGTAAGGCGCCGACATTTCAGCAAGGCATTCGCAATCGCGCGGCGTTATCTTTTTAACCGAAGGAAAACTTACCACTTTGTCGGTATTTATAACGCGCACAAACTCGCCGGGAACTCCGACGTATACGGAACGCACCCCCCTTAACGAAGCGACGGTACTTCTCAAAACGTCGGCAACAGCTTCTGAAAAGCCTTCGGCATCCAAAAGTTCGCCTTCTGCATAACCGTCGTAATCGCAGGAAAATTTACTCTTGATAATGAAAGTATTGTTTACGCCCCTTTCACCGACAACTGCGGTAATTTCTGAAGAACGTATGTCCAACACGGCCACGCTGTTATTGCGCATATATTGCTGCCGCCTTAATAAATTTATATGACAACGTCTGATTGCAGTCACATACAGTATTATATAATAACCCTTATATAAAGTCAACTAAAACAAGCAAAAAAGCGGTTCCTGCAGACCGCTTTTTTAATGAAAATGCAACTGGAATTTTTTGGTAATCAGCGTTTAAAATAGACAGTTTTCACGCTGCCGTCTTCAACCTGATAGCAACGCAAAACTCCGCCGAGTTTTTGCCTGTCTGAAAGTTTTGCAAAAAGATTGCAAGCTGCTTCTATCTTTTGTTCGGTAAGTTCTTTATAATTATCAAACTCAATCACAAGACCGCACTTGAAATTGAAAAACAGTTTTTCGGTATAGTCTTCAATCTGTGAATTGCCGTCGTATCCGATACTTGAAACAAGCGAACGCAAAGCATTGAATTTTTCTTTAAACGCTCCCGCAACTTTCGCAACGCCGCCCATTTCTTCTATTGCGACGCCCGTAACTTCCACATTCGGCGAACCGTCGAGACTGTTGATATTTTCAGCGCCTTTTCTGAGATATACCCCGTCAGCATCGTAAAAAGAATACTGACCGCCGACGGAAACGGCAAACGTTTCAAGTCTTTCTTTTACGGTAACGTTGACAGTGCAAGGATAAACCTTTTCATAGGAAACAAGCGAATAATTACAGCCGTCAATAGCTCTGCTTATATTTTTCGAATCCACGAAAAGAATGCTTTCACCCTTGATAGCCGACAGCGATTTTTTTGCGTCGGCGTAATTTTCGGAACTGTCTTCACTGTAAGAAAGAACTGTAACGTTTATATTTTTTACGGCAAATATCAAGCCTATGCTGATAACGATTGCGGCGACAAAAGCCACCCCTATAACCAGCGCGATAATTTTTCTTAAGAACTTCATAAGTTTAAACGGATACTCTTACTATATCTGCTCCAAGATTTCTCAGTTTATATTCGAAAGAGCCGTAGCCCCTGTCGATATGGGAAATATCCAGAACTTCGCTTCTTCCTTCCGCGGCAAGCCCTGCAAGAACCAGAGCCGCGCCGCCGCGCAAATCGCACGCAACAAGATC
>CAOMHR010000121.1 GCA_948482865.1 Christensenellaceae bacterium | reverse complement strand
TACCTGTTTAAAATTTAAAATATTATAGCATTGCAAAAAAAATTATGCAAGCGTTTAAAGTACAGTAACATTTTTACGGAAATTTTAATACAATTTAATATACGGAAACTGCACGGGCACAACTAAATTTACATACCGCCCTGCAGCTTATTTTACAGGAGGAAATTTATGAACATTTTTTCTAGTGGCTGCGGCAACAATAGCTGCCTTTGGATTTTAATCCTTTTACTTCTTGCGGCAAGTTGCAGCGGAAACGGTTTAGAGAACGTACTTAGCGGAAGCTGCACCCCCATACTTATCGCTTTACTTTACAGTATGTGGAAAAACGGCACGCTTTCCAATCTGTTGTGCGGAAACGGCAATAACGGCTGCGGCTGTGGTTGCGGTTGTAACTAATCCCGAATTAAAAAGAGGTTGCCAAACGGCAACCTCTTTTACTTTATAAATTTTTTTCGCATTTGTATTTATAAACCGCAACAACAGTTTTTGCGTCGCAAATTTCGCCGCGTTCAATCATTTTTAAAACGGAATCAAAATCAATAAATTCGGTCGCAACAAATTCGTCGTCATCGGGATTTTGCCGACCAAGTTCAATTTCTTCCGCAAAATAGATATTTATAATTTCGTCCGTATACCCAGGACTCGGATATACATTTAAAGCATGAACAAGTTTCGCCTTAAATCCCGTTTCTTCTTCAAGCTCTCTCTCCGCAGCTTTTAATGGGTCTTCACCCTTGTTCAATTTACCCGCGGGAATTTCGTATGTTTCTTTACCGTAAGGGTACCTGAACTGTTTTACAAGCAAAACCTTGCCGTCTTTTACTAAAAGTACGGCAGCGCCGCCGCTATGCCTTACACATTCTCTTATTCCCTTTTTTCCGTTCGGTAAAAGAACTTCGTCAACTTCCAAAGTCACCACTTTACCGCTATATAAAGTTTCGGATTTTAATTTTTTCTCAAAAAATTTCATAATGCCGCTTCAAATTCAACCAACATATCAATAAGCGACGCCATACCGTCGCTCACACATCCGTTGTAAAGCACAAAATAGTTATAACCGCAAATAAGCGCGTCTATCAAATTTTCATTGCCGGATTTTACGGCAAACAAAAGCTCGTTAAGCATTTTGTAACCGCCTTCTTTCTCTTCTTTCGGAACTGAAGTCTGATACAAAAATTGCTTTTCTGCTGCAATAGCAAGCGAAATTTCCGAATACAGTTTAGCCCGCGAAGAATTTGCGGTGTATACTTTTTCGGTTTCTTCGTCTTCGGCTTCGAGAGACTCTTTAAATACTTCCTGAATCAACTCTTCAAGACTGGTTATAACGGTATCGCAAAACGCCATATAACTGGCAAAATAACTTCCGTCTTCGGGATAGTAAATCTGTAAAAATTCGTTAAAGTTCTGAGTGCCCCTGTCAAACTCGACAAGCAGACAAAAAATGAAAGCAAGTCTTTGCCCCACCGTTTGCGGCAGAACAACTTTGCTCTTGTTTATATATCCGTCATCGGCAATAATAAGACATCTCGCCTTTTCCTGCAAGTAATCAAAATCTTTGGTTACGCTGTCAAACAACCTGTATAAATCTGGACTGTTGACAATGCATTTCAACAAATCCTTAATTTTAGTGGTTGCCATTATAAATTTACATTTTTTAAGCTCTTCACATTTTTCCAAAAATGTTAAAACTTGTTCTTTTGTGTTTTCCATACACCACCTAAAATATGCTTTACTGTAACATTATAACACAGTTTATTTTAAAATTAAATTATTTTTGGGTAAATATCTTGATTTTAAGATAATTATTATGTATAATATTAAGGACTTTTACACTTTTTGTAGTTTTGAGAACTATTATGTTGAACACAGGCGAAACTTCTATCAACAAATTAATAATTCTTTTCGTTTTTGATAAAATGGAAAGCGCTCTGTCTGAGAGAACTATCGTCGATATGTGCTCCTCTTCAAACAGCTGGATGGGTTATATGGATTGCGTAAACGTGCTTCATAAACTTATTGACGACAATTTTATTTGTATAGTCAATGAAGACGAAGATACGTTGTACTCACTCACTCCAGACGGAAGAGAAACGCTTGCAAACTTTTACATAAATATCCCCAAAAGCGTAAGGGAAGAAATTTCAATATTTATTAAAAAGAACAGCGCGCGTTACAGAAACAGGCAGGAATGCCGCTCGGACTATTTTCAGAATATGGACGGAACTTACACCGTTGCTTTGAAAATATTGTCGCCGGTACAGACGATATTAGAATTGAAATTTGTAGTACCCGACAAAAAAACTGCAAAAACCATATACAAAAAATGGGAAGAAAAAGCCGCCGACGTTTACTCGGTAATATACGAAAATCTTTGCGATTAGGAGAAAAAAATGTTTACTTATTTAACATCAGGAACTTGTTCAAGACAAATAATATTTGAAGTTGACAATCAAAACAAATTGCACGGTGTAAAGTTTATAGGCGGTTGCAGCGGTAATTTACAGGGCGTAAGCAAACTTGTTGAAGGCAGAACAATTGACGAAGTTGAGTCTTTACTTGCCGGAATAAAGTGTAAAAACAACACTTCTTGCCCCGACCAACTTTCAAAAGCGATAAGTGCATATAAAAAATCTTTGACAGAAAATTCGAAATAAAAAATTTTAAGGCGGGTCAAAAGACCCGCCTTTTTTCATATTTAAAACCAATTATGTTTAACATAGTACTTTTTAAAACTATGATTTGAGCAACAAATCGTACAATTCATCCATATTTTTACCGTTCAGATCGTAATAAAAACATCTTCCGTCATAGCCGCCGACAGTATTGTACCGTATCAAATTGAAGCCGTAAAAACCTTTTGCAACCTGTATCAGCAATTTTTCATAGGGCAATTCACCGCTTTCAAGCTGTTCGTTAAATTCAAACTCAACCCATAATCCGCTTTGAATAGCTTCTGTCGTTAAATGGTTAAGGCTTACGCCGAGCGCAGGCATTATACGCGCACTACTTATCATATCCGTCCAGCAGTCCAGAATTTCTTCAAAATTTTTACTGTTAGAAGCGTAACTTTTTATTACGCCTTCATTGTAAACGTTGATAGATTCAGCCGCCTTAAAGGCATCGTCAAGATTAACACTAATACTCATAACTACATTATACTTCCTTTTTTAAAAGATATTCGTCTATCGCTTTGGCGGCAGTTTTTCCTGCGCCCATTGCAAGAATTACGGTTGCCGCACCTGTTACCGCGTCACCGCCCGCAAATACGCCTTCTTTTGTGGTTTTACCGGTACTCTCTTCAACGATAATACCGCCCTGTCTGTTGACTTCAAGCCCTGCCGTAGTGTTTTTAATAAGCGGATTCGGACTGGTACCAATTGCCATTATAACGCAATCTACGTCAATAACGTATTCGCTGTCGGGAATCGGGACAGGACTGCGCCTACCCCTTTCGTCGGGTTCGCCAAGCTCGCACTTTATGACTTTTATCCCTGAAACAAATCCGTTACGCGGGTCGCGGTTATTCTTCTTGTTGTTGAACCCTAAAATTTCAACGGGGTTCCTTAAAATTTCAAACCGTATACCTTCTTCCTGTGCGTGTTCCACTTCTTCTTTTCTTGCAGGAAGTTCTTCCATAGAACGGCGATAAATAATATACACACTTTCCGCTCCAAGTCTTAAAGCCGTACGCGCTGCGTCCATTGCAACGTTACCGCCGCCGACCACGGCAACCTTTTTTGCACGCATTATAGGGGTATGAGACTTAACGTCATAAGCCTTCATAAGATTGGCGCGCGTTAAAAATTCATTTGCGGAGTATACCCCTTTAAGGCTTTCGCCGCATATCCCCATAAATCTCGGAAGTCCTGCACCCGACCCTACGAATACGGCTTCATAGCCATCTTCAAACAGTTCGTCCACGGTAACGGTTTTTCCTATTACGACGTTGGTTATTATTTCAACGCCGTATTTTTTTAACTCGCTCACTTCTTTTTCCACTATTTTTTTAGGAAGCCTGAATTCCGGTATTCCGTAAACAAGCACGCCGCCCGCGGTATGTAACGCTTCAAAAACGGTCACTTTATAGCCTTTTTTAGCCAAATCTCCGGCACAGGCAAGCCCCGAAGGACCCGACCCGATTACGGCAACTCTATGACCGTTAGTTTGCGTTTTAACCTGATTTTCTTCGCATTTTGAATTATGAAAATCAGCCACGAATCTTTCAAGTCTTCCAATTGCTACAGGCTCGAATTTAACGCCAAGCGTACACTTACTTTCGCACTGGGTCTCCTGCGGACAAACTCTTCCGCAAACAGCAGGCAAAGACGAACTTTGCGAAATTACCGAGTATGCGCCGTCAAAATCTTTGTTAACAATTTTTGAAATAACCTCCGGTATGCGTACGTTAACCGGACAACCGACTACACATGGACTGTTTTTACAATTGAGACACCGTTGGGCTTCTTTTATCGCAATTTCAGTTGAATAGCCTTTCGCCACTTCGTCAAAATTGCGGGCGCGAAGCGCTGCTTCCTGTACAGGCATAGGAAATTTTTTGGGTTGAACAGACATTATACAATCTCCTTCTTAAACAGATTGCAGTGTTCTCTCTCTTTCTGCTCGAATTCAGAATACATATTGGAACGCGCCATAGCTTCGTCAAAATCCACTTCAAAGCCGTCAAAATCAGGACCGTCAACGCAGGCAAATTTTGTTTTTCCGCCTACGGTCAATCTACAACCGCCGCACATACCCGTACCGTCAATCATAATAGGATTCATTGATACTGTTGTCGGAATGCCGAAAGATTTAGTTGTTGCAACCACAAATTTCATCATAACGAGCGGACCTATAGTAATAACTTCGTCATACCTTTCGCCCTTTTCGATTAATTCCTTTAACGGCTGGGTCACGACACCTTTTTGCCCGTAACTTCCATCGTCCGTTATAACCGTCAATTTATTTGAACACGCCTTAAATTCATCTTCAAGAATGAGCATTTCTTTGTTGCGGAACCCTATAATAGAATGTACTTCGGCACCCTGCTCATGCAACTTTTGCGCGACAGGCAAAGCTATTGCGCAGCCTACACCGCCGCCTACTACACAAACTTTTTTGAGCCCTTCCGTCTTTGTTGCGCACCCTAAGGGACCGACAAAATCCGCAATA
>CAOMHR010000120.1 GCA_948482865.1 Christensenellaceae bacterium | reverse complement strand
GCCGTCGACCGCAAGGGTAAAGCCGTTAACATAGTCGGAAGCGGACGACGCAAGGAACACCGCCGCGCCCTGCAAATCTTCGGGCGTGCCCCAGCGTCCCGCGGGAATGCGGGCAAGAATGTCAGAACTGCGCTCTTCATCCTGTCTTAAATTCTGAGTGTTGTTTGTCGCCATATAGCCGGGCGCAATGCCGTTCACGTTTATGCCGTATTTAGCCCACTCGTTGGCAAGGGTCATTGTCACGCCCTTTATTGCCGACTTTGAAGCGGTGTACGACGGAACGCGTATGCCGCCCTGATAGGATAGCATTGACGCTATGTTTATGACTTTTCCGCCCGAATTCTGTTTAATGAACTGTCTTGCAACCGCCTGTGTCAGAAAGAAAACCGTCTTTAAATTCACGTTTAAAACGCTGTCCCAGTCTTCTTCCGAAAACTCTATCGAATCCTGCCTTTTTATAATTCCCGCGTTGTTTACAAGAACGTCTATTCTGCCGAACTTTTCAAGCGTCTCTTCAATCACCGCGGGAATAACGTCCAACGCGGAAAGGTCGGCGATTACGTTGTGAAAATTCTTGCCGCACTGCGCAGCCGTTTCGTCCGAAGGTCTGCGGGATACACCCACTACTTTCGCGCCCGCTTCAACGTACGCTTTGCATATGCCCTGACCCAGACCCGTGTTGCTGCCCGTGACTATTGCAACCTTGTCCTTTAAACTGAATTTGTCTAAAATCATTTTTCTGCCCCCTTAATACAGTAAATTTTTTTAATTTTTTTCAAAAACAATCTCGCCGCCCGCGGGAATTTCATACACCATTCCGCGTATTTCCAGCCATACGGGAATGCACGACGGATTGTATACCCTTTCGCCGTCCAGCGAAAAAACCAGACTGTTGTACGCCGCGCAATAACGGTAAACTTCGCCGCAGGTTGCAAACCATACGTCTTCCGCCTTTCCCGCGCGCCGCGCAAACTCTTCGATTACGTGCCAGTTATTATCGTCGTCAAACTCGTAACTGTGACCCCATATAAGGAAAAACCAGGGTTCGCGGTGTTTAAAATCTTTTTCGGGCGAACCGCCGAAAAATTTATCCGAAAGGTTTCCAAGCTCCGCGTCCGCGTGATGACAGGTGGGTTTCAATTTCAGCCAGTCGTCGGGAATTGCGAAAGTATGCGAACTTTCTGTCGTGCGCGAATAGTCTATGCCCAAACCCTTCAACATTGAAATTATTGCGTCGTTGTAGCCGTTGTAGGCGTAAGCCATACCGCGCACTATCTTTTTAAACTTGTTTTCAAGGTAAAGCCTGTTCTGCAAAACTTCGTTCACCGCTTCCGCAAGCGGAACTTTGTCAAGGAATATATGCCGCGCGCCGTGAACGGCTATCTCGTGAGCGCCGCCGCTGAAAGTTTCAAAGGTTTCGCGCTCGTCCATTCTGCCGTGCCAGTTTTCGCAGTCGAATAAAAGATTGTTTAAGTTGAACGTAGCTTTAAGACCGTATTTATTCAGAATTTTTACAAGTTTTTTATCCGCCGCCACGCCGTCATCGTAACTGAACGACAGCGCCTTTGCTTTGCCGCACGGAAAGCGCATATACTTTTCTTCGTACATCTGTCTGAAACTCATTTGTTCCCCCTGTCGGAAAATACTTTTTCAAGCTGCTCTTCCGCAACCCTTTCGCTTTCGCCGTATACTTCGGCGGGCTTTAAAAGTCCGGACGAAGTTTTCCATTTGCCGGACAGAAATCTTCCGCCGAACAGCACGCTGCGCGTTACCCAGTCGGACACCATTCCTATCCACAGTCCCATTGCGCCGAGACGTATCCCCGCCCACTCGCAGGTCAATATATAACACAGCCCCACGCGCATTACTATCATTGACGCCAACGCCGCGCCCATTACGTATTTTACGTCCGTATTGGCTTTAAGCACCGCAGGCATACCGAACGACAGCGGATACGTCACTATCTGTACCGGCAGGCACAGCAGCAGGCAGTTCCATGCAACGGCGCGCGCTTCGCCCGAAATATTGTAGAAATTCAGAAGCAGCGGCGAAAGCCCGAAAGTCAGCGCAACGCAACACGCGTTGCCTATATAGTTTATAAGCAACATACGCCTTATATAAAACTTCACCTGCGCTATACTTCCCGTGCCGACCGCCTGCCCTATTACCGTAAGCGTAGCCGTGTTTATACCATTGCCGACGATAGAGCTTACCGTGTTCACGTTGTAGGCGACCGAGTTAGCCGCCGACTGGATATTAAGCTCGCCCACCTTATAAATACTTATGGTGATAAAAGAAATTACGAGAATTTTGCCGAGCTGGAAAAGGCTGTTTTCTATGCCGCTGGGTATGGCAAGTTTCAATACTCTCTTAATAAGCCCGCCGTCAAAGCGGAATTTTTCAAATACTTTAATTCTCACCGCGTTGTTCTTGCGCGACAGTAAAAACAGCGTAAAGAACGCGGGGAAAATTCTTGCGAGCAAAGTGCCGAGCGCAACGCCCGCTATGCCCATATTGCACGCATAAATAAAAATTGCGTTAAAGCCGATATTCAGGAAAAAACTTATTATGCCCGAAAGCATTGTGTTCATACTCTTTCGCTGCGCCCTTAAAACGGCGGCGCAACAGTTGAACAGCGCAATGAACGGGAAGGAAGCCGAAATTATGTAAAAGTATATGTATGCGTTTGAAAGAGTCTCGTCCCCAGCCGAACCGAACAGTAAATTTATAATCTGGTTGTTCAGCCCCAGACTTAATGCGGTCACGGCGAAAGCGAAAATAAGCATTATAACCATTAGCTGCTTCGCGCTCTTGTTCGCGTCTTCCGTCTTTCCCGCGCCCAAAAACTGCGACGTAATTATCGCGCCGCCCACGCCGAACGCGCTGAACAGCTGGGTGATTAAACTTGCAATCTGGTCCACGGCGGTTATCGCGGTAAGGACGTTGTCACCCGCGCCCGATTTAGCGTACGAAGCCATAAGCCCGTCTATCATCCCCAGCGACATTGAAAGGGCTGACTCCACCACTATCGGTATAATCAGAAGCGCAAGCGCCTTTGCCGAAAATAACGTGTACTTTTCTTTAACTTTTACTTTTTGCATTTTACGCCTTCCCGTACCGCTTTGAGTCAATACATTTTAATACTTTAATGCAGGAAAGTAAAGGGTTTTGCGACAATTTATCCCTTTATATTACCCGCTCTGTTATCCGTGCAGGCAACCCTGAAAAATTTGAACGTCGCAAAGCCGCCGCTCTCATTTTCCGAACGGGCGTAAACGCCCATTCTCGCGCCCGTCCATACCCCGCCCGAAGCGTAAAATTTGTGGGTAAACGCGTTGCCGCCCGCGCTGAGTTTGTAAGTCAGTTTGTTGCGCTCTTCGAATTTTGCGGACACGCTGAAAGTTATATATTCGTCATCGTAGGGCTGGCTGCGGGCAATGGTTTCGTCCCTGCCGTCCATGCTGCCCTTTCTTATTTCAAAATAATTCCTGCCGTCCCGCCTTAC
The DNA here is from genome assembly GCA_948482865.1 of Christensenellaceae bacterium. Taxonomy (GTDB): domain Bacteria; phylum Bacillota; class Clostridia; order Christensenellales; family Borkfalkiaceae; genus Coproplasma. The sequence goes on along the minus strand of CAOMHR010000120.1, from coordinate 1,756 downwards.
CACGCATACGTAACCGTACTCTCTGCCGAACATTACAAAACCCGCTTCATCGCCGTCGTTTGAAAGGTTCAGCCTGCACTTTGTTTTGGCGGAAAAATTGAGATACGGTATTTTCTGCAAAAACAACTGCGGCGCGCTGCCGAGATTGCCGCCGTGCGGCACGCAGTAAAGTTTAAGCCCGCCCTTCATTTCGTACCAGCCGTGTACGGGGTTGGCGGGGTTCTGCCACACGGGCGAAAGTTTTTCTTTAAAACCGTCTTCGGGGTCGATTTCGTAATCCGTCTTTATATCCACCGGATATTCGCCGCCCGATACGGGAGTGCCAGCAATGTTGCCTTCGCTCTCGCCGCAGATAAGCCAGTCGCCGCGCCACTGCGCAGGTTGCAGATGAACCACCCTGCCGTACGCGCCCTTATCCTGAAAGTGCATAAACGCCCAGCGCTGACCGGAGTCGTCAAGGTCTACAAGCGCGCCCTGGTGGGGACCGTTTATATCCGTATCACCCTGCATTAGCACACCTTTTGTCTCATAAGGTCCGTAAATATTTTCCGACCGCAAATCCACCTGCCAGCCGCTTTTTACGCCGCCGCAGGGAGCGAGTATATGAAAGTATTTGCCCTGCCTGTAAATTTTGGGTCCTTCAATCGTGGGGGCAAGATTTTCGCCGTCGTATATAACAGTATAATTTTCGTCTGCGGAACACAGTTGCTCGTCCGCTTCGAACAATGCGAGTTTTGAATTGAAGCCTATGCGGCTCTTTGCGAACGCGCACACTACATAAGCGCCGCCTTCTGTCCACACGGGGCAGGGGTCTATAAGTCCCTTGCGCCTTATCAGCGGGCACAGGGGCGACCACTTGCCGTAAGGATTGTCGGCAGTGGAAACGTAAATGCCTTCGTCGGGGAAGGGTATAAGACAGTAAAACCTGCCCATATGGCACCTTAAAGAAGGCGCCCACACGCCGTTGCCGTGCAAAACTTTGTCATACCCGTCAAAGGGGATTTTATCTATAACGTAATTGATAAGCCGCCACTCCACTAAATTTTTAGAGTGCAGCACGGGCACGCCCGGAACGTAGTTGAAACTTGAAGCGACCATAAAATAATCGCTGCCCACGCGTATTACGTCGGGGTCGGAATAGTCGCTTTGTATAACGGGATTTTCGTATCTCATAATCTTTCTCCCAAAGTTTTGCATACCTGCCGCCACGCAAAAACGCAAAGTTCCGCAGGCAACTGTTTACACACTGTAATTCTACCACTTTTAAAAATGCTTTTCAATGTTTTACCCTGACATTTTTGTGAAATTAAATATTAAACGGCGGCGGGCTTTCGCCCGCCGCCGAAATTCAATCTGATTTCATAATGGTTAAAATAGAAGTAATATCTTCCAGACGTTTCTGCATATTTACAATTGCGGTTTTAATCTGCCCTATCTCGTCCGCGCTGTCAATTTCTTCCGCCTGCTCCCAACGCACGCAATCGTTTACAAAAGGACAGTTACTCCTTTTATTGCGCGGCAATTTAAAGTTACTGCAATGTCCGCAATCTATCGCGTAAAAATAAGTTTTATGTTTAACGTAATGCTTTATAAAATATTTACAATTTGTGCAGGACCGCGCGTCTTTATTTTCATTTGTCATAATCCACCGCCATATAATCGTTCTTTAATAGATTTTAACATATCAAAATCAGCAAATCACAAAATATAAGTATTACCTATACAAATTTTTTTAATGTTAAAATTTAAACGGCGG
>CAOMHR010000119.1 GCA_948482865.1 Christensenellaceae bacterium | reverse complement strand
CGTCGGCGCAACGGCAACCAGCCCGCCGCAGATAGGAATGGCGGGGGAAGTGTACCACATATTTTTAAATATAGCCGCGCCCAGCGCAAAGTACAGGAACAGCCACAGCGCGGACAGTATCAGAGCCGAAAGGCTAAGTTTGTTTTTACGTATTTCTTTCATAATTAAAAAATAAAGGCAATTCGTTTAAAACGGATTGCCTTTTTTGTCTTATTATTCTGCGACGGGATAAACGCAAACCTGCTTTCCGTCTTTGCCCACTCTTTCAAACCTTACGGTGCCGTCAACCAGCGCGAACAAGGTGTCGTCCTTGCCCATACCTACGCCGTTGCCCGCCTTGAACTTGGAGCCGCGCTGTCTTACGAGAATGTTCCCCGCAAGCACGAACTGTCCGTCCGAGCGCTTTACGCCAAGTCTTTTAGCTTCGCTGTCTCTGCCGTTGTGGGAAGAGCCGGTTCCTTTTTTATGGGCGAATAAACTGATAAAAAACATTTTTATTCCTCCTGAAAATTACTCTGCCTTTGCGGCTTTCTTTGTAGCTGTGGTAGCTTTGGGCGCTGCGGTTTTAGCTGCCGCAGGTTTTTTTGCTGCGGGTTCCGCTTTGGGTTCCGCGCTCTTTTTCGCGGGAGCGGTCGCTTCGCCGATAGCGGTTACTTTAAGCTGGGTGTAGGGCTGTCTATGACCCTGCTTCTTTCTTTCGTTTTTCTTGGCTTTGTACTTGAAGACGATAATCTTCTTTTCCTTGCCCTGAGCAACTACTTCGCAAGTCACTTTGATTTTTTCAACTTCTTTGCCTACCTTAATGCCCTTGTCGTCAGCAGTCAGGACGACGGGGAAAGATACGGCAGAGCCGATGCTTGCGTTCAGCTTTTCAACCTTTACAAGGTCGCCTTCCGCAACCTTATACTGCTTGCTTCCGTTTTCGAAAATAGCGTACATGATGATACCTCCTCTAACCAGTCTCGCCGGATACAAATTGCCCGATGGCTTAGGCAGCGCAAAATTGCGCGTTTTAAAAAGCCCGTTCCGAGCGGCTCGGTACTAAATTTAGCATAATATAAGATTTATGTCAACTAATTTTGCCCGTCGGTATAATTTTTACCGTGCAGGGAAAAATAAATTTAAGGAGAATACTTATGGATATTAAATCAGACAGCGAAATCGTAGCGGAAATTTACCGCAACGCACAGCTTGCGCTTACTTCAATTTCGGATATTATGCCCGAAGTGCAGGACGGCGATATACGCGAAGAAATTATGCGCGAACACGAAGAGTACGAAAGAATTTGCAGCGAAGCGGCGCAGCTCGCTATGAAGTACAATCTGGATTTAAAGGAACCCAGCGCCATAAAGAAGGCTATGATGTGGAGCGCAATCAAAATGGGTACCGCGGCTGACAACTCGGCGCAGAATATTGCCCAGATGATGATAAGGGGTACGGTTAACGGCATTACTTCGTTAAAAACTTCTTTGACGGACGGCGGAAAAAAGATGGACCCCGAAGTCAAAAAACTTTTAAACGACCTTATAAGAATCGAAGAAAGTTTTGAGAAAAAACTTAAAAACTTCCTTTAATTTTTTTGCTTAACCGCTTAAATCATAAACGCCGCCCGCGCAGTTTGCGCGGGCGGCGTTATAGTTTGATTTGCGGATAAACGCTTGCAGTAATTTTCTCAACGGCATAAATTGCTTGTCGCACCGCAAGCAATTGGTTATCGTAATTTATTTCCTTAACGGCATTAAATTGCTTGTCGCACCGCAAGCAATTGGTTATCGTAATTTATTTCCTTAACGGCATTAAATTGCTTGTCGTACCGCAAGCAATTGGTTATCGTAATTTATTTCCTTAACGGCGTTAAATTGCTTGACGGAAACCCATATTAAAAGTAAAATAATTATGTATTACTAAAAAACCAATAACAGGGACAAGCAATGTCAAAAAAGATTAAGCACGTATTTATAACATTTGCGCTGGCTACCGTGGTCGCGTTTTCGGCGGCGGTTTCAGCCTGCACCATAAAGACCAAGCACCCGCGTGCGGAAATTACCGTTGAGTTCAACGACTTAACTTACAAAATAGAGTACACTTTGTACAGAAATATGTACCCCAACACCGTTCAGCATTTTATTGAGCTTGCCGACTCGGGCTATTATAACAATATGATAGTCCACAACTACACCGGCACGGAGTGGTATACGGGCGGTTATTCTTACGAAGACGCGGACGAGCACTACGCTTATACTACTGCGTACGAAAACGGCGATATGACCGACTATCTCAACGAGTATTCGAAGGAACAGGGCTATTACGACCTTGCCGCAAACGGCACGCTTACGCCCACCGTTTACAAGCAGATTGCTTACGACGATAAGGGTGACGAAGTTATCAGAGCAGAAGACGCTCTTCCCACGCTTATCGGCGAATTCACCGCAAACGACCACAACATAACGAGCGGCGCGCTTACGGCGGACTACGGCGTTTTGAAGATGTTCTACTACGATAAGGGCGAAACCTATCAGAAAGTAGCGATTAAAAACAGCTTTGACCAGATTCTCGAACACGACTACAAATACAACGCCGCGACCAGCATATTCACAATACAGACTTCGGAAAATTCGGGTCAGGGCGCAAACAATTACGCCATTTTCGCAAGACTCAGGGACGATAAACAAGCCGACAAACTTGACGACCTTATTGAAGCGATTGCCGACTATCAGGACGGAACGACCACCGCAAACGGCAACTTCACAACGTCTGTAAACACGTCGGTAGATAAGCTGGACAGCTTTGCGGAAGACAGCGGGCGCAACATTTCCTATAACTTCAATATGACTTCGTTGCCCATAATTATCCGCACCGTCAAAATTACTAGATATTAATTTAGTATAATTAAAGCCGCCCGCGCAAAATGCGCGGGCGGCTTGTTGTTTATTTTGATAGCTCTTCGAAAGTAATCTTAAATATTTTGCACAAAGCGGCAATCTCTATATCGGTAATAAACCGCTGTCCGCTTTCCATTCGCTGAACGGCGTTTTTATCTACGTCAATTCCGTTAAGCTGCAGCATTTCGGCAAGGGCTCTTTGCGACATTTTGGGTTTGCTCGCATTTCTCAATTCATAAATATTTTTACCGCAAATATTATTTTTGCCGTCGTTAGTTTTGTTTTTAAACATATTTTCCTGCTTTTTTGACATTTAGTGCTTGACGACTTTATTATAGAATGCTATATTTTTGGTATGACATTCACTAAATGTCAATCTTGGTTTTATCAAAATTGATTATCGTGTGATATGTATTTTTGGCGGCAGACGCAAAAATTGTTAATACGGCAAAAAACAAGGAGAAATTATGGATAATAAAATTACGGCATTAAATTTTACGGAAGACTTGTATACGGCGGTAAAAGATTATTTTATTGCCCAGGTAGTGTGCGGGGTAACAGAAATAACGGTTAAGTTTTTAACCGGTGATAAATTTAAAATTACCATAGAAAAATTGCAATAAAAAACTACGCAAGAACAAGAACGGTTTGGGAAATAGATCGCCCCGCGCACATTTGTGCGCGGGGCGGTTTTTTAAAAGAAGTCTACTGCGCCGGCAACAGAGAGCAAAAAAATCAGTTGTCGACGGGCGAAAGGTTTGTTATTTTTCCGTTCTGCATTTCCACGGCAAAATATTTCACTTCGTACAGGTTGCGCTTTAAGGGATAAACCAGCCCCGCCGCCGCAACGTCGCGGTGCAGGGTGTAAAATTTTTCGGTGGGGACGGTTACGCTTACAAAATTCCCCAGATAGCTCTTTAAGTCGCCCGCCTTGTGTTTCAGGCTGTCGTCGAGATATTTTTCAAAATCGCCGCAGGTTAAAACGCTCTCAAAAAACGCAAAGTGCGCAACGTTTGGTTCGGGCGGTTTTGTTTCAACCGTTTTGCCGCCCGTCTGTGTAAGCCGTTCGCCGTCGTATGAATAGGTGCATTCGGCTTTTGCCGCCGTGCAGGTTTCAAAGGGCGCGCGCACAAACAGCGAGTCGCCGAACTCGGCGGACTCTACCGTGTTTTTGAATATGACCTTGCCGCCGTCGGAAATTATTATCAGTTTGTTGCCGCCGTAAAGCGCAAGCACGTCGCGCCCGGCAAGGGTGTGTTGCTCTGCACGGCAGTTGAAAAATTGCGCGGGCAAGGGGGTAAGGGTGTATTCCGCGCCTTCGCAAGAAAGGTACGCGCCGCCCTGCGAAAATACGGTAATAAGATTGCCGCAAAACCTTGTCTGGTAAATGACTTTGAGTTTTACGTCTTTCTCACCGTACTCGCGCACGTATACGAGAGCGTCGTTTTCAAGCAGGTACACGTCGGCAAAATCGGGCGGGCAGGCAAAAAATTCTTCGTCTAAAAAAAAGTTGACCGCCTGCAAGTTCCCGCCCGGCACTATTTCGGCAAGCACCCTGTCCGCGGGGTCCAGTTCTATGTGGCGTTCAAACCCGTCAACCCTGCCTACGTACAGCCCGTTCAGTTTTAAAACCGCGGGCGCGCATGATAAAAAATACACTCTCATTTTTTTGTTTCCTTTTTTATTATATAATGTATATGCCGTCAAAATTATGTCAATATAAACTCTGTCAGGAGGAGCTTATGAACAAAATAAACGGCTATACCGAAGAAGAAGCAAAAAGTCTGGTACATTTTATCTGCACGGGCAGAAAGTCGGGCAAAACCCTTTCCGGTATGTTTGAGGATTACGCAAATAAGACGGGCAGGGCAAAGGGCAGCGTAAGAAATTATTACTATGCGCTTCTGCGTTCTTGCGGGGACGAGAGAGTTAAAAAACTGTTGCGCGGCACGGGACTTAAAGCCGAAAAAATAGCCGCCTTTTCCGAAGAAGAGACGGACGCCATGCTTAAAGCCATACTTACCCAGAAAAGCAGGGGCATTTCGGTGCGCAGGGCGGTTTTAAATCTTTCTGGCGGCGATGACAAGCTGATGTTGCGCTACCAGAACAAATACCGCAACGTGCTGGCAAAACAGCCCGAAAGGCTGAAAAAGCTGATGCGCGAGTGCGGCATAAACGACACGGACGACGTGCGCAAAAAGCTGGAAGACGAAATTAACGGTCTTTACGACAGAATTGCGAGTTCGCTTAAAGACGAAAACAAGCGGCTTACGACCACCATAAAAAAACTTATGGACGAAAACGCGCTTTTAAGATTGCAGATTAAAAATATGACCTGATTTGCGTTATAAAATATTTAAAGCCGCCCGCGCATTTTGCGCGGGCGG
>CAOMHR010000118.1 GCA_948482865.1 Christensenellaceae bacterium | reverse complement strand
TACCGACGTTAACAATATGGGCGCGGCTATGGCGCCGGCGGCAGCGGATACAATAATGCGGCATTTTATTGATACGGACACTTCGCCCGACGATTACGATATGATTTTAACGGGCGATTTGGGCGCGCTGGGTAGCAGGATAGTTAAAGATTTAACATGGGAAAAGGGCTTTGATATTTCTGACAGGCACGTTGACTGCGGTGAAATAATTTACAAAGTTATAGAAGATGAATTTCAGGGCGGCAGCGGCGCGGGGTGTTCCGCCGTGGTGCTTAATTCATATGTGCTTTCAAAAATGAATTCGGGTCTTTACAAACGTATACTTTTTGCCGCGACGGGGGCGTTGCTTTCAACGGTGTCGTCGGGTCAGGGAGAGTCTATTCCCTGTATAAGTCACGCAGTAGAGTTGGAGTATTGATATGGGACAGGAAATTTTATTGATATTTTTGGCTTATCTGAAAGCATTTGCCGTGGGCGGGGCGATATGTCTGATTGCTCAGATAATAATCAATTTTACCGACCTTACCGCGGGTAAAATTCTCGTTTATTTTATGCTTTCGGGGGTTGTGCTTACTGCAATTGGCGTTTATCAGCCGCTGGTCGAATTCGCGGGGGCGGGCGCGACTGTCCCTATCTCGGGTTTCGGATATCTTCTTGCAAGCGGCGCAATGAAGGGCGCGGAGAAAGGTTTTTTTCAGGCTATAACAGGCTCGCTGTCTGCGGCAAGCGCGGGGGTTACGGCAGCGGTGGTATTTTCATTTATAATGGCTTTAATATTCAAGTCTAAAACAAAACGCAACTAAGTTTTGCGGCGCGGAAAATTTCCGCGCCGCTTGATTTTTATATAAGAGTGTTTTAAAACATAAACAAGCCTGCTAAAAAATAAAATATAGGTATGAAGGCGAAAAAAAATAAAAAGTTCAGGCGGTTTAAAATACTTGTAATTTTTATGTGCCTGTTCATAATAGCCACGTTGATATATTTTCAGCGCAACGTCACGCGAGTGCTTATATCAATCAGTGAAGCGACTATCCGTTCGGTAACAACCGTCGCAGTCAACGACGCGATTTATTACACTCTGAACGACACAATGCGTTACGAAGATTTAATTACTATCGAACGCGACGCGGACGGTAACGTAACGTCTATTACCACCGATTCATTGAAAATAAACCGAATAGCAAGGGACACGGCGTATCTTTCGCAGGAAAACCTTAATAAAATGAGTCAGGAAGGGATTCTGGTCCCGATTGGCGCGCTTACGGGAATTGAAGCTCTCGCAGGTTTCGGGCAGAAAATTAATTTGAAAATAATTCCCATAAGCAATGTGGAGTGCCGCTTTGTTTCAAAGTTTTTGGAAGCGGGTATTAACCAGACAAAACATTCGCTGTATCTTGAAATAGTTTCTGATATTTCAATTATTATGCCGTCAAAGTCAACAAATCTCGCTTCTACAATAGAAGTGTTAATTTGCGAAAGCGTTATAACGGGAAAAATTCCCGACGTATATTTACAGGCTTCACTCGCAGGCGGCGGTGCGGCGCTTGTTCCGAAAAAATAAATAAAGCCTTCCGCAAAGTTTGCGGAAGGCTTTTTGGGGATTATCTTAAATCTATATTCAGTTTGTGTTTAAGGTTGCCGAGTATCTTTTTAACGTAACCGTCAACCCTGTCTTCAATAGGTTCGTCTTTCGGTGTGAAAGTCAGGTTAAACGCCATACTTTTTTTGCCTTCGTCAACCTGTGCGCCGACGTAAATATCAAATAGAGTCACAGAAGAAACATATTTGCATGCAGAATAAATTTCTTTTTCTATCTCGCCGCAGGTTGTTTGTTTGTCGCAAAGAAGGGCAAGGTCGCGCGTAACTTCTGGAAATTTAGGTATAGGTCTGTATCTGAAAGGCTTTGCGCAATTTTTAAGTTCGGCATAATCCAGTTCTGCAAGCACTACAATGCGGTCTATTGCAAGTTCTTCGCATATGGTGGGGGCAAGCACGCCGACGTATCCTATATATTTGCCGTCGCAAGTGATTTCAGCCGTTTTACCGGGTTGAAGGAAAGGCTTTTCGCAGGGGGCATATTCAAAACTTGTATTCAGCGAACTTGCAATTGCTTCGCAAATTCCTTTTAAGTTCCAAAAACTTGTTTTGCCCCAGCAGCCGAGACAAAGCGCAGCCCGCTCTTCGGGGAAAGATTTTAAAGGCAGTTCCTGCGGGATATAAACTTTTGCAAGTTCAAAAAGTTGCCCTTCCATATTGCCGCGTCTTAAATTTCTGACTATTACGTTCAGCATTGACGGCGCCATAGTGGTTCGCATAACCGAAAGCTCTTCGCTTATGGGATTTAAAATTCTTATTGCGCGCCGCTCTTTTGCGTCTTCTGCAAAATGCAGCATATCCAAATCTTTTGACGAGTAGAAGGAGTAGGTTGAAATTTCATACATACCCTTTTCAACGAGTTTACGTTTTAACTTGTTTTCAGCTTTCTGTTCGTCGTTATATCCGCCGTTTGTTATCTGTGCGGACGGCAGAAAAGTGCTGTGTACGTGTTCATATCCGTAAAGCCTTATAACTTCTTCTGCAATGTCAGGAAAGCCGTCAATATCTTCACGCCAGCGGGGTATCTCAAGTTCGAGTTTATCGCCAGAAAGTTTTACGCCGAAGCAAAGGCTCTTTAAAATTTCAACCATTTTTTCTGTGGGCACGGTTATACCCAACAGCGCGTTTATTTTGCTTACGCTCACGGTCATTTTTTTAGCGGTCAGGTTAGAGTTTTGCGTCGTAACGTCAACATGCAAATCGGTTACCGTACCGCAACCCAGTTTTTCAATCAGGTTCAATGCGCGGCACATAGCTTTTTCGGTCGTGTATTCGTTTACGCCCTTTTCAAACAGCGCGGAAGAGTCCGTGTGAAGCCCCAAAGCCCTTGCTGTTTTTCTTACGCTGTCGCGTGCAAATTTTGCGGCTTCCAACAGAACTTCGCAGGTGTCGTTCTTTATTTCGCTGTCAAGTCCGCCCATTACTCCCGCCAGAGCGCAAGGGTTGTCTTTGTCGCATATTACAAGATTTTCGTCCGTAAGTTTAAAATCGCTGCCGTCAAGCGTTGTTATTTTTTCGCCGTTTTTTGCGCGGCGCACCACAACTTCCCTGCCGTCAAGAGTTCTTAAATCAAACGCGTGCATGGGTTGCCCCTGTTCCAGTAAAACGAAATTGGTTATGTCTACCACATTGCTTATAGAGCGCAATCCGCATGCCGCAAGCCGTTTTTTAATCCAGGCGGGGGAAGGGGCGATTTTGACATTGGTAACATAATGCCCGATATAGCGTGGACATAAATCGGGCGCAAGGTCCGAAATTTTTATTGCAGGGTAATTACCTTTTACTGCGTTGTAAGAATAGTCGGGTTCTTTTACGGGCTTGTTTAACACCGCGGCAACTTCACGGGCAATGCCCAGTATAGACTGGCAGTCGGGGCGGTTGGCGGTTACGGCTATATCGAAAATGTAGTCGTCCAGTCCCAAAAGCGGTTTTACGTCTTCGCCGTTCTTAAAGCTGTTCGGCAACAGTAAAAGCCCGCAGTAGTCGCCGCCTTCGAACATATCCCCGTTTATTCCGAGTTCCGCGCCGGAGCAAAGCATTCCGTCCGATTCAACGCCGCGCAACTTGCCCTTTTTTATGGTCATAACGCCTTCAACGGTAACGTGGTCTTTTGCCGTTGCATATACCGTCGCGCCGACAAGCGCGCAGGGGGCTTTTATCCCTTTTTTAACGTTGTCCGCGCCGCAGCAAATCTGAAAAATTCCTTTGTCGCCGCAGTCAACTTTGCACACGTGTAAATGTGTGCCTTCAATGGGTTCGCATTCGGATACTTCGCCTACAACTACACCGGAAATATCTTTTCCCGTTTCAATAAGTTCTTCAACTTCAAATCCGCAGTCAAAAAGTTTGCGTTGCAGTTCCTGTGCGGTGACGTCAATATCAACGTAATCTCTAAGCCAACTTAAAGGTGCTTTCATAATTATCTCCTTAATCCTTAAACTGTTTCAGAAAGCGCGTATCGCCTTCGAAGAGAAGTTTCATATTGTTTATTCCGTATTTAAGCATGGCAATTCTTTCAATGCCCATACCGAATGCAAATCCCGTGTATTCGTCGGGGTCAATACCGCAGCCTTCCAGCACGCGCCTGTTCACCATTCCAGCGCCAAGCACTTCAATCCAGCCTGTGCCTTTGCAAAGACGGCAGCCTTTGCCGCCGCATTCAAAGCAACTTACGTCGACTTCTACAGAAGGCTCGGTAAAAGGGAAGTACGAAGGGCGCAGGCGGGTCTTTACGTCTTCGCCGAAAATTTTCTTTGCAAACACGTCAAGCATTCCTTTCAAATCGCAAAGTGTTATGCCTTTGTCAACCACAAGCCCTTCCATCTGCGAGAACATAGGGGAGTGGGTTGCGTCGTCGTCGCTGCGGTAAACTTTGCCGGGCGACAGAATTTTTATGGGCGGTTTTTTGTTTTCCATAACCCTTATCTGTCCCGCGGAAGTCTGCGTTCTCAAAAGCAAATCTGCGGAAAGATAAAAAGTATCCTGCATATCGCGGGCGGGGTGGTCCGCGGGGGTGTTAAGGGCGGTGAAGTTGTAGTAATCGTTTTCGATTTCCGGTCCTTCGAAAATTTCAAATCCCATACCCGCAAATACGGAAACCAGCTCTTCCCTGATAAGAGTGTTGGGGTGGTACGCGCCGTCGGGCAGAATGGTGCCGGGTACGGTAACGTCCAGTTTTTCCTGCGAATATTTTTTGTCCAGCTCGATTTTTTTAATGCGTTTTTCAATGTCGCTGAATTTTTCTTCCGTCCACTGGCGGAAAGCGTTTAAAACTTTACCCATAGTGGGGCGCTGTTCGGCCGGAGCGTCGCGCAAATTTTTGAGCAGCGACGATATTTCGCCCGTCTTACCCAAAAAGCGCATTTTAATTTCAAGCAGACTTTTGCTTGATTTTATGTCCTGCACCGCGCTTTCAACCTGCGCTTCTATTTGTTTGATTTTTTCCTGTACGTCCATAATTCACCTTAAAAATTTTTTATAAAAAAACCGCCCTGTAAACACAGGGCGAATTAATCGCGGTACCACCTGATTTTACGGCAAAAGCCGCCTTATCTGACCGGTTTACGCACGGTATGCGGAGCGGACTACTCATTTCTTTTCACCCGTCGGCTCGCGGGTGAATAACCGTATCAACCCCTGTAAGAAACCTTTCAGCCGTTTTCGGATTTCTCTCTCTGGAA
>CAOMHR010000117.1 GCA_948482865.1 Christensenellaceae bacterium | reverse complement strand
AAGAATATACCAAAAAGACGACTATAAATACCGACGCAAAAATAGTAATCGCGCAAAAGGCGGCGGGGCTTATAGACGAAAATTCAAGCATATTCATTGACGGCGGCACTACTGCCATGTACCTTTCAAAGGAAATGCCCGACTTAAAGTGCAACGTCTTTACCAACGGCATTGCGGTCGCAATGGAACTTGCGCAGAAAAAGAACGTAAACATTACCGTCGTCGGCGGGCAGCTTATGAGAGAAAACCTTTCCACCGCGTCGCCCGCGGCAAAGGAATATTTCGACCTGACTAATTTTGAAATTGCGATTGTTTCCGCAACCGCATTCACACCCGAAAACGGTTTTTCGTGCAACAGCCAGATTGAAAGCGACCTTCTGAAAAACGTATTCAAAAAGGCAAGACACGTTTATATGATGCTTGACAGCTCTAAAATAGGCAAAATCAACCCCTACACCTTTGCTAAATTAGAAGATATAGACGTGCTTATTACAGACGATAATTTCCCCAAGGAATACAAGCAGCTTTTCGAATCTGAAAATATCGTGGTAATGTAATCACAATTCGGTTAATTTAAAATCACGCGCATAAGCGCGTGATTTTTTTATATGAATTTCAGTCGCTCCAACGGTGCTTGTCCAAAGTCCTGTCTTTTACGTCGTCGTAATATTCAAAATATTTTTCGCGTATCTGTTCGGGCGTCATACTGTCGTCAAGCAAATTCAGAAGTCCGTCCAGCTCTTCCGCGGTAAAATCGGAAAGACAAAACTCGCCTTCAAACGCCTGAGCCAGTTTCATTAAATCCCAGTTTGTAGCTTTCATATCCGCACCTTATCACCCGACTTGTTCTTTTGCCGCTTCAAGCATATTGAGATAGCCCGCCATATCGCAGTCGTGGTCCGAATAGCTGTAATACACCAAAGTAGTCGACTCTGCCAAGCCCGTGGGTTTTGCAATTTTCAAATCCATCTTGCCTTCCCACCTTTCAATAATGTTGTACATTCTGAAAAGTCCGTTCGGCCACAGCGCATATATTATTCTCAGCCCCGTATCTTCGCCGAACCCATCGTCGTTGACGGTGGAAGGGTCGCCTTTCCAAAGGCAGTTTCCGCTCGTGCCGTTGGCGTTTTTAAGCATAACCATTGAAGCGTCGTCCGCGTTCGCAACGTCTGTGTCGATTGTCATAAGTACGAAAATGCCGCCCGTTTCTTCGTCCACAACAATGTTTGCGTATTTAACGATATTATCCGCAAGAATGTTTATGTTGCCGCGGATATTTTTGTTGTCGCCGTTTGCCGAAGCCAAAATGTCCGCCTTAATATCGTCAAGGGTTTCAAGGTACGACCCCTTTACCATCTCGATATCGGCTTTTCCCCAATCGTCGCCCGTGCGCCAGTTGCAGGTCAGCATGTCGCAGCTCAACGCGTCGTTATGCTCGCCGTATCTTATATCGTTGCCTTCAAACCTGTACAAAAGATTGGTCTTATCGGTCATTCTGACCCTTGCGGATTCAAACAAACTCTTAAAAGTGTCTATTGTTCCGCTGGACTCTTTAACCTTTTTAATCGTGCGGTGATAGCGGTAACCGCAGGTGTTTTCGCTCTCGTTAACGCGCAAAAAATACTCCTGCCTTTCCGCCGTTGCCGAACCGAAACCGCTTACGTCGGTATCGCCCACCTGGTCGCCGAAAAATACGAACTTGTCCAGATATCTCTCGTTATAGCAGGCAAAAGCATACAGCTTTGCCGCCGCAGACGAAGCGGCTGCAACCACTTCGCTGTTGTTTGCGTCAACTTCGCCGTTCGCGTCGGTATGGCGGGCGGCGACTTCCAGATACTCTTCAATCACCTGTCTTGACTGCGCTTCGTAATAAGCGTGCTGTTCGGGCGGAACTTCTATGTCGCGCATAAGCTGGTTTTCGGGCGGCGGGTCAACCGCTTTACCTTTACAGCTTTTACAACCGGCAAACAGCATACTCGCCGCAATAACGGGAACGGCTATTAAAGTAAAAACCTTTGCAAATTTTTTCATCGCTTATCCCTGAAAAATTCTTGTATAATAAAATTATAGCACTTTTTATCTTATTAATCAAGGAAAAGCCAGCCCATATGACAAAAATGTAATGAAATAGTGTGACAAGGTTGTGAAAATTGCTTATTCGGTCAAACGGACTTAACCACGCCCGAAAACAGAGTCACGTCGTCGCGGTCGGAAATTATAAACCCGAACGCCCTGTCCAAAACAAAATCCTGATAAACTTCTTCGTAGCCGTCAGGTCCCGGCGCGCCCGCTCCCGGGATAACGACGACAGACGCGCCTTCAATCCCCATTCTGTCAACTTTCAGCTCGGTGACGTGCCGCACTTTTCCGCAACACGCCGCGTCTTGCATAAGCGGGCTTAAATCACATTTATCTAGATCAAACAGCGATTGTATACCGAATTTTCTGCCCAGAATTTCGTCTACGTCTCCGTCGTAAGAACACTTATATTCGGGAAACAGACAACGGGTGTAATAGTGTATTTTATTTTCGTGGTCGTAGTCGTTATAATCGTTTAAAGTATTGACCTCCGATATATTTTCCGCCGTAAATACTTCGTCCGCAGTATAGCCGTCGTTAGGCAAAATGAACTTTAATTTGTAACCGTCGTAAGTGGAAGTATAAAAAGTTGAAAATGTTTCGCCCTTATAAACTCTGCCGCTTTTGTAGTATCCGGTCATCAGTTTTCTGTTCGTGACCGAGCCGTCGGCATTTTTAAAAACGTAGGCGACGGGCGTATAGGGCAACTCGTCACCGTAAACGTTCCAAAGCGTTTTAAGATACAGCGTATTGATTAAAGTAAAAACAGTTTCCGTCGGCAAGTCAAAATCTTTGTCTATAAGCCCGCGCGTATTTTCGCTTACAAAATAGCGCACCGCTTTGTTCGCGTTGCTGTTATCGTTTGCAAAATCTGCGGAATAAGAATGACAAAAATAATAGTCTGAAAGCGCGTCAACGCAGCCGCTGTTAAACGAAACGCCTTCATTGAGCCAGACCGAATTTGTCGGATAGAGTATTCCTGTAATTTTCCTGCCGCTCTTTCTCTCGTAAAACAGCGAGCGGTAAAGCACGGAGAAATTTGTTCTCAGTTGCTCGTAAGAAGTTCCCAAAGCGTTTGTGATTTCGTTACGGGTTGCGCCGTACGTGCATTCCGCGGCAAGCGAAAGAGCCATATAAACCGAAACGGGCGAAACCGCAAAGTTGTCGTCTTTTCCGTAATCGGCGTACGCGTCTGCCGCAAATTGCGATGCAAAACTTTCAACAGCGGCTTTGAACTGCACATACTGCTGACTCTGTTTTTCTTCATAGCTTGCGGCGGTAACCGTCGCAGGTTTGCCCAAAACCGTGCATTTGCCCTTATCTTTGCACGCGGCCAAAGGTAACACGCATAATGCCGTACACGCCAACACAGCAAAAGTTTTTAATTTAATTTTCATTTCCCATATCCTTATCAATTATTAGCATTAAAAAGTTTATATTTGCGCTTTTTTAATTAGTTTTTAATCCGAAAACTCCAAAAGATAATCGGTAGTAACATTTAAACACATAGCAAGTTTTTTTACATAACTTGATTTGGGTTCGTTAATATTATTTTCCTAAAAAGATATAACTGCGTTTGTAACCCCAACCATCTTTGCTAATTGCGGTTGAGTCAACCCCCTTTCTATTCTCAATTCACGTATTCGTGACCCTAAATTGTTCATCTTAGAATAATTATATAAGAAAACTAAGATAAAAGTCCTGATTTCTTAGTAATCTGATATTACGTGGTCGCAAATTATAAATACGAAAGAACTACCGATAAACTTCTTCCTATCCACTTTACATTAAATTTTATCTGAAAATCCCAAAAGATAATCAGCGGTTACGTTAAACAACTTAGTCAATTTTTCTAAAGTTTCAAAATCGGGTTGTCTCGCGCCCGTTTCCCAACTGCTTATGCTTCTTTGACTGGCGCCTAACTTTTCCGCAAGATCTTTTTGTGACAAATTTTTTTCTAAACGCAATTCTTTAATTCGCTCTTTTAATAAAATCATAATTAAATTTTAGCACTAAATGCGCTAAAATACTTGACTTAGCACAGTTAGGTATATGTAATTATAATATCGTTAATTGTGCGGGAGTATTTATGAAAAGTGCAATAGAACAACTGATATCAGACAACTCCGACTTTATGGAAAATATCCCCGAAAGTGAAAAATACGACAGTCTTCTTGAAGAAAGCGATAAAATATATGAAGAGCTGAAAGCAATGCTTAACCCTGAACAAATCAAACTTTTAGACAAATTTATTTCCTGCAATTTGAATATTGAAATAGAGTCGTCAGAGCGTCATTTAATTCATGGTTTTAAAACAGGACTGAAACTGATTATTGAATGTTTATAATGCGCCGTAAAATAAACGTCAAAAAAACGTTTTATGCCAAAGTACTTATTGCATAAATTTGGTAAATTTTGCAGTGTAATTATATAGCAGCGGCGTTATGCCGCACGTCCCGCCTTTTCGCTTGCCTTTACGGTAATAAATATCCACCCGATAGCGAGTGGTATTTCATTTTCGGGCATAGCCCTTTTGTACTTTCGAATACAAATGTACTTTTCTATTGACCACCTGATTGTCACGCATTTGTTACTTGCTACCCGTCAATGTAACTCTGCCTTCTTGTGTCATTCTGAGCACGAGCTTGTCATTCGAGCCTACCGAAGAATCTTTTTGCGCATGCTTCTTTCGCGCAAAAACTTTTACCTTGTTCTAATACGAAAGTTTTTTACTGTGGTTTCGTTTCAATTTGCCCCAAGCAGACCACAGGGGGATTCTCTCGCGCTCCGCGACTCAAAATGACGCACCTTAATCTGCTTTCCACTATTCTAACTCATCGGTTAACATTTTCAATCCACACCGCTCAGTAGATTATCACGGGGTTTTAATTAATACAATAAAAGACGCAACCTTTGGTTACGTCTTTTATAATTTGAAATCCGGCAATTACCTATCCTCCCGGTCGGTGTCCCGACAAGTACTTTCGGCGTAAACGAGCTTAACGGTACTTGTAAAGCCGAATTATTTCTTTTCCGCTTATTTTTGCTTTTACTTTGCGGCTTGCCCCGGAAGTTAAGCTCTTTTTATCTTTGCTCTCTGTCTACCGCAAGTAATTAACACAAATAAAAGACGCAACCCTTGGTTACGTCTTTTATGAATGAAATCCGGCAATTACCTATCCTCCCGGTCGGTGTCCCGACAAGTACTTTCG
>CAOMHR010000116.1 GCA_948482865.1 Christensenellaceae bacterium | reverse complement strand
GATATAGCGGGGCTTGCCGCTTCGCTCTATATGCGCGGCGTTCGTCTCGTGCAAATTCCTACCACATTACTTTCGCAGGTGGACAGTTCGGTCGGCGGGAAAACCGCAATCGATTTTAAAAAAATAAAGAACCTTATAGGTTCGTTTTATCAGCCTGAACAGGTGATAGTCGACCCGTTATTTTTAAAAACTTTGCCTGAAAGGGAAATAAACTGCGGTCTGGGCGAAATTGTAAAGTACGGCGCGCTTAATAAAGATATTTATAAAAAACTTATAAACGCGTCCGATTTAAGAAATCCGGAATTTTTAGAAAATATAACAGCCGACTGTATACGGCATAAAGCCGACGTGGTTACCGTTGACGAACACGATCTGAACGGCGCAAGAAAGACGCTTAATTTGGGGCACACAACGGGACACGCTTTCGAGCTTTTTTATGGCGGCAAATCGCACGGGGAGTATGTGCTGATAGGCGCTTATTACGAACTGTACATTGCAAAAAAACTGGGGCTTTGTAATGAAGAATACGCGCAAACGATTACAGACCTTATTGCTTCGGTCATAGGTAAAATACCTGTTTATAACAACATATGCAAAGCCGCGGGCTTCGCCGTATACGATAAGAAAAACCAATCGGACCGGATTTCCTTAATAGCGCCGAAAGACATAGGCGAAAGCATTGAAATAAAACTTTCGGTTTCCGATTATATGAAACTGGTTGAAGAATGTAACAACTCGTTAAAGGATAAAAATGAAAACTCTTGAACTTGCAGTAATAGGTAAAGACGTATCAAAATCATTAAGTCCGCAAATACACAATTTCATTGCGCAAAAAACCGGCAACAAAATTCATTACGAAAGTATTTCTATACCCGAAAACGAATTTGAAAACAGGATAGAAAATCTTTTAAATAAGCTCGACGGTTTTAATGTAACGATACCTTACAAACTTTCAATAATTCCGTATCTCAATTCCGTTGAAGGCGATGCTGAAATTTTCGGGGCGGTGAACACCGTAAAAACCGACGTTAAAAGCGGGTACAACACCGACGGACTTGGTTTTATGCTTATGCTCGAAGTTGAAGGTGTTGACGTAAAAGATAAAACCGTTTTGCTTTTGGGCGCGGGCGGCGCCGGCAGAAGCGTTGCCAAAAAACTTTCGGACGGTGGCGCAAAGGTTTTTATCTACGACAGAAACTATCAGAACGCATGCGCTGTCGCAAACGAATTCAGCGGAATTACCGCTTTGGAAAGTATAGACATGAAACCGTATTTTGCGGTTATCAACGCAACCGGCGTGGGTATGCACAAAACAGAAGGGATTTCTCCCGTGGGTGCAGAGCTTATAGACCTTTGCGAAGTTGCGGTAGACTTAATTTACGTCCCGCCCGTCAGCAAGTTTCTTGAAATAGCAAATGCGCTTGGCAAAAAGACCGTTAACGGCGAACAAATGCTTTTTTATCAGGCGTATTATTCGCAGTGTATTTATTTCGGAAAAAACGCGGACGCAAAGCAGGCGAAAACGCTTTACACGCAGTACAAGGAGAGTATATGAAATTTTTATTTTTAAACGGCGTCAATCTCAATATGACCGGCGTCAGGGAAAAGGGGATTTACGGCACGCAGACCCTTGAAGAGATTAACAGGGAAATTGCCGCGCATTTTAAAGGCGACGTTTGCGAATTTTTCCAGAGCAATATCGAAGGCGAAATATGCACGAAAATCCAGTCCGCGCAAACGGAAGGATATGACGGCGTAATTTTAAACGCAGGCGCGTTCACGCATTACAGTATTGCCATACGCGACGCGATTTCTTCCGTATCCGTTCCCGTAATAGAAGTGCATATATCAAACGTTCAGGCAAGAGAAGAATTCCGCCGTACTTCGGTAATCTCACCTGTCTGTAAAGGCGTTATTTGCGGTTTCGGAAAAAACAGCTACATTCTTGCGGCGGAAAGTTTTAAGTTATGAATATAGTGCTTGCGGGAATGCCGGGCAGCGGTAAAACCACGGTTGCAAAACTGCTTGAAAAATACGGTAAAAAAAGTTACGACACGGACGCGCAAATCGTTGAAGAACACGGCGACATTACCGAAATTTTCAAAAACTTCGGTGAACGGTATTTCAGGGAACTTGAAACAGCCGCGGTTAAAACTCTGTGCGGGCGCGACGGTATTGTAATCGCAACCGGCGGCGGTTGTCTTTTAAAATCAGAAAACGTAAAACTTTTAAAAAGCAACGGAAAAATTATTTATCTCCGCGCGCTTCCACAAACACTGATAAACCGCCTGAAAGGCGACACAACCCGTCCGTTGCTTGCGGGCGGACTCGAAGAGCGGATAAACAAACTTTACGGTGAAAGAGCGCAGATATACGAGCGCGCCGCAGATTTAATTATTGACACCGACGGGTTGAATCCCGAACAAATTGTACAAAGGATACTGCAAATTTTATGAAAACGGCATTAATTACCGGTGGAACTAAGGGAATAGGAAAGGCGATAGCCCTTGCGTTTATGCAGCAGGGATATGAAGTAGTAATCAACTACGACAGCGACGAAGAAACCGCGCTTGCCACGCAGGAAGAATTTAATATTCTGGGCTATTGCCCTATATTGCTGCGCGCCGACGTTTCCGACGAAATGCAGGTCAGGGCAATGTTCAGGGAATTTTTCGGTATATATGACAGGCTTGACGTGTTGGTAAACAATGCAGGCGTGTCGTTGATAAGAGTAATTCAGGACACTTCGTCCGCCGACTGGGACAGGATTTTTGCCGTGAACGTAAAAGGGGTGTATCACTGTTGCCGTCTGGTTGCGGACAAAATGATAGGCTGCGGCGGCGGTTGTATTATAAATATCGGTTCCATATGGGGCGAAGTGGGAGCAAGTTGCGAAGCGGCGTATTCAGCTTCCAAAGGCGCGGTAATGAGTTTTACGAAAGCGTTGGCTAAGGAACTTGCACCGTCAAAGGTGCGCGTTAACTGCGTATCTCCCGGCGTTATAGATACTGGTATGAATTCGCATCTTACGGGCGATGAAATGGAGCAGCTTATTGACGGTATTCCGCTTGGAAGAATAGGTTATCCCGAAGACGTCGCAAAGGCGTGCGTTTATCTTGCGGACGCGGACTACGTGACGGGCGAAGTTCTTTCGGTAGGCGGGGGCTTTGCAAAATAAAAAAGTAAATTTTTGTTAAAAAAAAGGAAATTACAAATTTTTTTCGTAATATATAGACGTAATGGAATTTAAGTCGTTAAAAGAAAAGACCTATGCAATGGAGCAGGCTTTTTTCTCACCCTATGCAGCGTATTCACACGATACGCGCGGCAGGGACAGAAACGAGCTTCCTTGTGCAATGCGCACGGAGTACCAGCGCGACAGGGACAGGCTTGTTTACTGTAAGTCTTTCAGACGGCTTAAAAATAAAACACAGGTGTTCTTTTCGCCGGAAGGCGACCACTATGTGACCCGCCTTACGCATACTCTGGACGTTGCGCAAATAGCAAGAAGCATTGCCCGCGCACTGTCTTTGAATGAAGATTTGGCGGAAGCGATAGCGCTGGGTCACGATTTGGGGCATACGCCGTTCGGACACAGCGGCGAAAGAATATTGAATAATCTTGCGCCAAATGGATTCGAGCATAACGTGCAGTCGTTGCGCGTGGTGGAAATTCTCGAAAAAGACGGTAAGGGTTTAAACCTTACGTTTGAAGTGCGCGACGGCATTTTAAACCATAAGAAAAGCGGCAAGCCCGTAACGCTGGAAGGCAAGTGCGTTTCGCTTGCGGACAGGATTGCCTACATAAACCACGACCTTGATGACGCGGTCCGCGCAGGGATTTTGAAATATAAGGACATACCCAAAGAAATTTCAGGCGTGTTGGGAGTGGGTTCGCGCGAAAGAATAAATACGGCGATAACTTCTGTATACAACCGCTCCAAAGGCAAAAATCTGGTTGAAATGGACCCCGAAGTAGAGCGCGCCAGTGAAAAGCTGCGTGAGTTTATGTTTGAAAGGGTATATTTTACCGACTCCGCCCGCGGGGAAGAAGAGAAAGCGGAAAGAATGTTGTCTGCAATGTATTCACACTTTATTGCTAACGTATTGGACCTGCCTGAAACATACCGTTTGCTTTTGGACAAGTTTGACAGGGAACAGGTCGTTTGCGATTATCTCTCGTCAATGACGGACAGATACGCTTTATATATTTTCAATAACATATTCGTTCCGAAGGGCTGGGCTTTTATTAACGAAATCAAATAAAAAATGGTAACTGCTTTACAGGAGTTTTTAATAACTCTTAAAGAAAAAATTAATATTGTAGAAGTCGCAGGCGGCTATCTTAATTTAGAGCGGCGCGGGAACGCTTACTGGGCGTGCTGCCCCTTTCATCATGAAAAAACGCCGTCCTTTATAATAAACGAATCCGACCAGTATTATCATTGTTTCGGTTGCGGCGAATCGGGCGACGTTATAAAGTTTGTCCGCGAACTTGAAAATATCGATTTTATGGACGCTGTTAAACTGCTTGCCGAAAAGGCGGGGCTACAATTGCCGCAGACAGGATTTGACAACCAGAAGACGGTTGAGTTGAAAAGAAAGCGCGATACCGTTTTAAAGATTATGAACGATTGCGCACATTTCTATCTGGACAACCTTAATTCCGGCAAAGCGGAAGCGCATATAGAGTACATATTAAAACGCGGTATTCCGTCTAACATTGTAAGAACTTTCGGTTTGGGCGCAAGTTTGAATTATACCGATTTACCGAAGTTTCTGTTGGGGAAAGGGTATTCCAAACAGGACATAATAGACAGCGGCGCGGTTAACGAAGTCGACGGCAGGCTTACAGACGCGCAGGGCGGCAGACTTATATATCCGGTAATAAACGCAATGGACGAAGTCGTGGCTTTCGGCGGAAGGGTTCTTAAAAAAACCGAGTTTGCCAAATATAAAAACACCAAAGAAACTGTTATTTTCAATAAAAGCAAAACACTTTATAACATAAACCTTTTAAAAAGACTGCGAAAAACCCAAACTATAAAAGAAGTGATTATGGTTGAAGGGTATATGGACACGATTTCTCTTTACCAGACAGGTTTTAAAAACGTAGTCGCAAGTATGGGTACGTCGCTCACACAGGAGCAGGCAAGACTTGTAAAGCGTTACGCAGACACCGTGCTTATAAGTTACGACGGCGACGGCGCGGGGCAAAAAGCCAATATGCGCGGACTGGAAATTTTAAAGAGCGAAGGCTTGAACGTGAAAGTCGTTCCTTTGCCGGAAGGGCTTGACCCTGACGAC
>CAOMHR010000115.1 GCA_948482865.1 Christensenellaceae bacterium | reverse complement strand
CCTTGCAGGTCTTTGCCTTCTTCGATATATTTTCTTGTCGCTTCCTGGAACGCGAGCTGGCATTCGGTATTTACGTTAATTTTAGCAACTCCGAGAGAGATTGCTTTTTTTATCATATCGGTAGGTATACCGGTGCCGCCGTGAAGAACAAGGGGCATATCGCCGACGTTTTTCTTTATTTTTTCAAGTACGTCAAATCTGAGCCCCGTCCAGTTAGCGGGATATTTTCCATGAATGTTACCTATACCTGCGGCAAGGATAGTAATTCCCAAATCGGCAATTTTTTTGCACTCGTCGGGGTCTGCGCATTCGCCCAAACCTACAACGCCGTCTTCTTCGCCGCCGATTGAACCGACTTCTGCGTCAAGGCTCAAACCTTTTTTTGCGCACACGGCAACAAGTTCTTTGGTTTTTTCTATGTTTTCATCAATTGCAAAGTGCGAACCGTCAAACATAATGGAAGAGAAGCCTGCTTCAATACATTTATAGCAGCCTTCATAGGTGCCATGGTCTAAATGAAGAGCAACGGGTACGGTAATGTTCAGTTCTTCAATCATTGCCTTTACCATATCCGCAACGGTTTTAAAACCTGTCATGTATTTGCCCGCGCCTTCGGATACGCCGAGAATAACGGGTGATTTAAGCTCCTGCGCGGTCTGCAAAATCGATTTGGTCCATTCAAGATTGTTAATATTGAACTGACCTACGGCATATTTGCCTTTGCTTGCTTTTTCGCACATTTCCTTTAATGAAACGAGTGCCATAATTTCCTCCGGAATTTAATTTTATACTTAATTAATATGGTAAATGCTACCTTAATTAAGTATAATTGATTGTGTGACAAAATTCAAGTCAATTACCTATTATATTTTATAAATGTTTTTTTTTATCGTTTAATGCAAAAAGTTAACTAAAATACTCCGTAAATCATTAAATTAAAAATAATTGACTATTTCCGTTGTTTTTGGTATACTTATTAATGTTTGAGAGAAGAATTCAAATATCAAATTATAACAAATTATTCGGAGGAATATTATTTATGGCAAATGTAAAAGTTGCAATCAACGGTTTCGGACGTATCGGACGTCTTGCGTTCAGACAGATGTTTGACGCCGAAGGCTATGAAATCGTAGCAATCAACGACCTGACAAGCCCCAAAATGCTTGCCCACCTGTTGAAGTATGATTCTGCTCAGGGCAGATATAAGTATTGCGACTCGGTCGTAGCCGGTGAAGACAGTATAACCGTTAACGGCAAGACAATCAAAATTTACGCGGAAAAGGATGCTGCAAATCTTCCTTGGAAACAGCACGACGTTGACGTTGTACTTGAATGTACCGGTTTCTACTGCTCCAAAGACAAGGCTTCTGCTCATATCAAAGCAGGCGCTAAGAAATGCGTAATTTCCGCCCCCGCAGGCAACGATCTGCCTACCGTTGTATTCAGCGTTAACGAAAAAACGTTGAAGGCAAGCGATACGGTTATCTCCGCTGCAAGCTGCACGACAAACTGCCTTGCTCCCATGGCGGACGCATTGAATAAACTTTGCAAAATCACGAAAGGTTATATGACGACCATTCACGCATATACCGGCGACCAGATGGTTCTTGACGGTCCCCACAGAAAGGGCGATTTAAGAAGAGCAAGAGCGGCTGCTGTAAATATTGTTCCCAATTCAACCGGTGCGGCAAAGGCAATCGGGCTTGTAATTCCCGAACTTAACGGCGTTCTTGACGGTTGCGCTCAGCGTGTTCCCGTGCCTACCGGTTCGCTTACCCAGCTTATCGCTGTATGCCAGGGCGAAGTTGATGCAACCGCAGTCAACGATGCGATGAAAGCTGCGTCTTCGTCGTCTTACGGTTATACCGAAGAAGAAATTGTTTCTTCCGACGTAATAGGTATGACTTACGGTTCATTGTTTGATGCAACCCAAACTAAATGTATGCCCCTTGGCGACGGCAGCACCCTTGTAAAGGTTGTAAGCTGGTATGACAATGAAAATTCTTATACTTCACAGATGGTAAGAACTATCAAGTATTTTGCTGAATTGAAGTAATTTAAATTGAAATTAAGCTCCGTACGTTGGTTACGGAGCTTTTTGTCAAAAATTTAAAGCGCGTGCGGTATAGCCACACGCGCTTTATTTATTAGAATTAGACGTTAAAACGGAAGAGTACCACGTCGCCGTCTTTAATTACGTAATCTTTCCCTTCAGAGCGGACTTTGCCTTTCTCTCGTGCGCCGACTAAGCCGTTGCATTCCAATAGGGTTTGCCAGTCGCATATTTCCGCACGGATAAAACCTTTTTCAAAATCACTGTGGATTTTTCCTGCCGCTTGCGGCGCTTTAGTGCCTTTTACAATAGTCCAGGCGCGCGTTTCCTTTTCGCCTGCTGTAAGGTAAGAAATAAGACCCAGCAAATCATAACTCTTTTTAATAAGTCTGTTTAATCCGCTTTCTTCAAGCCCCAATTCCTGTAAAAACATAGTTGCGTCTTCCGGCGCCATCTGTGAAATTTCTTCTTCTGTTTTTGCACAGATAACCAAAACTTCGCTGCCTTCTTTTTTTGCGTATTCTTTAACCGTACATACAAGCGGAATTTCATCGTCCGCTTTGCCCATATCAAATTCGGAAATATTAGCCGCATAAATAACGGGCTTAGCCGTTAAAAGAAAAAGATTATCGACTATCGGTTGTTCTTCTTTACTGCATTCAAACAGGCGCGCAGGCTTTTCTTCGCTTAAAAATTTTTCAAGTTTTTCCAACACGGTAAATTCCGCCGCGGCTTCTTTGTTGGCTCCGCCGCGCGCTGCCGAACGTATTCTGTCAATGCGTTTCGTTACTGCTTCGATATCGGAAAGTATAAGTTCAAGAGTAATAGTCTGAATATCCGAAACAGGATCGATTTTACCGCTTACGTGGGTAATGTTTTCGTTTTCAAAACAGCGTACGACATGTACTATCGCGTCACATTCTCTTACGTGTGAAAGAAATTTATTGCCTAAACCTTCGCCTTTGGACGCGCCTTTTACAAGACCCGCGATATCGACAAATTCAACGATAGCGGGAGTAACTTTTTTGCTGTCGTATAATGCCGCCAGTTTGTCCAGACGTTCGTCGGGAACGGTTACGACTCCGACATTGGGTTCTATCGTGCAGAAAGGATAATTCGCCGCTTCCGCGCCGGCGTGGGTAATAGCATTGAAAAGTGTGGATTTGCCTACATTGGGAAGTCCAACAACGCCTAACTTCATAAATGTCTTCCTTCAAAAATTCTTTACTTAAATTATAATATAAACGCCAAAAATAATCAAAACAAAATAGGCGGTAAAGTTGCTAAAATTTTGTATATGTGATAAAATTATTTAGTATTTGAGGAAAATAAAATGGACTATAAAAAATATATTGCCGAAAGAATTAATATTGACGGAGTGGGTAGCGACGAGATTTATTCATTAATAGTTACGCCGCCTAATTCCGAAATGGGCGATTTTGCGTTGCCTTGTTTTAAGTTTTCAAAAATTTTGAGAAAAAGCCCTGCAATTATTGCGGAAGAACTTAAAGCTAAGTATGTTACAGACGATATAATAAGCGAAGTTGCGGCTGTTAACGGGTATCTCAATTTCGGCGTTAATAAAGCAGAACTTGCAAAAAGCATTTTAAGCGAAATTTTAGGAAAAGGTGAAAATTACGGCAAATCTGAAGTAGGCAGCGGAAAGACCGTTTGTATTGATTATTCGTCGGTAAATATTGCGAAGCCCTTTCACATAGGTCATTTGTCGACTACTGTTATCGGCGGCGCTCTTTATAAACTTTACAAATATCTCGGTTATAAAGTTGTAGGCATAAACCATTTGGGCGATTACGGAACCCAGTTCGGTAAACTTATTTGCGCTTATAAACATTGGGGTAATAAAGAAGAAGTCGAAAAGGGTGGTATTCACGCTATTAATGATTTATACGTGCGTTTCAATAATGAAGCCGACGAACAAATGGAAAGCGAAGCGCGGGAATATTTCAGGCTCATTGAAAGCGGCGATGATGAAGCAAACGAAATTTTTGAGTGGTTTAAATCGCTTACGTTAAAATATGTCCGTACTATTTACGACAAATTGGGCGTAACTTTTGACAGTTATTCAGGCGAACGTTTTTATACCGATAAAATGCAGCCCGTGGTGGACGAGCTGAAAGAAAAAAAGTTGTTGAAAGTGAGCAACGGCGCGCAGATAGTGGACCTTGAACCATACGGTATGCCGCCCTGCCTTATACTTCGTTCCGACGGGGCGTCGCTGTATGCAACGCGTGATTTGGCGGCGGCTATTTACCGCAAAAACACTTATGATTTTTATAAGTGTCTTTATGTGGTCGCATATCAGCAAAACTTGCATTTTAAGCAATTTTTTAAAGTTTTGGAACTTATGGGCAAGCCTTGGGCAAACGATTTGGTGCACGTGGCTTACGGAATGGTGTCTCTTGAAGACGGCGCAATGTCTACAAGAAAGGGCAAGGTTGTCTGGCTTGAAGACGTTATAAATAAGTGCGTTGAAAAGGCGTTTACCGTAGTTTCGGAGAAAAATCCTGACCTTGAAAACAAAAAAGAAATTGCCGAAAAAGTAGGTATAGGCGCGGTTATATTCGGCGCTCTTTATAACAATAAAATTAAGGATATCGTTTTTTCTTACGACAGGGTGCTGTCTTTTGAAGGAGAAACAAGCGTATACGTACAATACACTTGTGCAAGAGCAAATTCCGTATTGTTAAAGAACGGCGGAAGGGCAAATATTCCTGATAATTATCAGCCGAATGTTCAGGAGTTTGAAGTTGTCAAAGAACTGGCTTCGTTTGCGGACGTGTTGAAAGAAGCGGCAGAGAAATACGAGCCTTGTTATATCGCGCGTTATGCCGTCGATTTAGCGCAAAAGTTTAACAAATTTTATTTCGATTGTAAAATTCTTACGGCAGAAGGAGAAGCTAAAGATTTCAGACTTGCATTGACTGAAGCAACCCTGTACACCCTTAAAAGTGCGCTGTCCATACTCGGTATAGGCGTTCCCGATAAAATGTGATATGGTTAAAGGAATTATTTTTGATCTGGACGGCACACTGTTAAATACTATCGGCGATATTTGCCATGTCTTGAACGAGTGTCTGGAAAGTTTCTGTTTTAATAAAATAAGTGTTGAACAATGTACAAAACTTGTCGGTAACGGAGCAAAAAGTTTGGTCGAGCGCGCCGTTGGCGGCGAAGCGTGGGAACAGGTTTATAAACTGTACGAAAAGAAATTCAATGAAAGCGACGGTTTGTTTACTAC
>CAOMHR010000114.1 GCA_948482865.1 Christensenellaceae bacterium | reverse complement strand
CAAGCGGCGTAAAGGAAATAATAAGAACAATCGCCGCCACCGGCAAAACCGACAGCAACGATTCTTTCAATTTATTAAATAACGCCTTACCCATTAGTCTACCACCGCTTTTTTCTTTAATATAAGGCGCAATGCCTTATGATATATTTTATCATAAAAATGCAATTATTGCAATAGCAGACGGCAAACAAATTTGCATAAACAGCCGTTAAATTTTGACATTGCCTATAAAATTGGCTTTATACCGTTCGCTCCATACGTCTTTGTTCGCAAGCCGCACGGCGTAATTGGGTTTGCCGCCGTACTCTTCGCCGTAAAAACACACGTACGCCTTATAACTGCCAGAAAGATTGCACTTTACCGTAAAAGCCGCGTCGCCGCCCGCGTACGTTCCGCACGGAATTTCCGTAACCGCGCCGTCTTCGCTTTCCAGAATCAGTTTTGTCTGTTTACTTTTAAGCAGGTTGCCGAAGCCGACGTTGTCTATTTTAAGTTTTACCTTTAATTCCCCCGCGGAGTATTTAAGGCTGCTCTGCCTTAATACCAGCCTGTAACCCATATGGTTTTGTATATAATCGAACGCGGTGCCGCCGTAATAGAGCGCGTCCCCGCCGCACTTTTTGGTATAATAAGTATTTTTCCACTTATCGATTACGGCGCCGTTCCACTCTATATTGAGATAGCTCAAACCCATTTCAAACATTTCTGGCGTGCAGTTTTCTATGTCGTGCAACTTACTGTCTGGCAAAACCACTTCGCCGCCGTAAGGCAGGTGACCGTTCTGCATGCTCATAAACCTGACTTCGCGCGCCCTGTCGGTATACGTCCCCGTATCGTTTTCGGTACCCAGATAACCGTCGTTATACATTCCCAGCCTGTAAACCGGCGAACTTTGCGCAACGGCGTATCCGTCTATTTCATTTATTGTAATGCCGAGCGCGCCGTAAATCACGTCAGGCGTTCTTACCAGAACCGCAAGGTTGCCGCCCGCAGTCTCTTCAAGATATTTTCCGGCAATCGCAACTTTATTTTTAAGGGTTGCGATTTTGCTTGAATGCATTTCACCCCAGGGACCCAAAAGCCCCGCTTCCACAGCCGTCACCGTTGCGGGGAATTTATTGAGAACGCCGCTGACCTGCTCTATGTGTTTAAGCATTGTGTCCATTGAAGGCTCTCTGTCCTTCTGTCCGCCGTATTTCGGGTCGTAGGCAAAACGCACCACCGCGTTTTTGCCGCGAGAACGCAAAAACTGCAACACACCCGAAAAACCCTCGAGAGCGGACGGCGTAAGTTCTTTATCCGCAACGCCGTTCACCGCCTTTGAAAAGGCGCTTATGTCCACGCGCAAGTGGTAAAGCTGCGTACCGTCGTTTATTATATTTGCATTGTACTTTACCCCGCCGTCGGTTACTTCGACGTATACGGGGCGGTAAAAGCCCTGGTCGGGATTGTCGGCTTTTTCAATACTTTCGTCAAACAGATTCACTTTCGGCGCGGCGCAGCTTAAAGGAAGCGCGATTACCAGTATCAAAGCTATAACCGCCGCAACCAACGCCGAGAGATAACACAAAAGTTTTTTGTCGCTTATTTCTTCCTTTTTCATACCGTACTCATTCTATCACACCGCCGAAAATTATTCAACGTTTTACGCCGCGCTAAAATGTAATAAAATCACACCGAATGATTAAATATACATTTTTTTGAATTAATATAAAAATTACTTGCATTTTAAAATGCGCGGTGATAATATATTGTCATTGCAAAAACAGAGGTAAATGATAATGAAAAAGATAGTATTGGGACTGGCTTCCGCCGCAGTTATTACGGCAAGCGCGATTTCGCTGACGGCTTGCAGCGACAATAAAATTTACGTCGACACAAACGCGTTTTTCGCTCCATTCGAGTATTACGACAAAGATTTAAATATCAAGGGCGTAGACGTTGACATAATGAATATGGTCGGCGAAAAACTCAATAAAGAAGTTGTTTTTACCAATACCGAATTTGACGTAATTATCGACAACGTAGCTTCGGGCAAAAAATTCGATTGCGGCGCGGCGGGAATTACCATAACCGAAGAGCGCAAGGAAAAAGTAGACTTTTCCAACCCCTACTTCACTTCCGTACAGTATGCGATATTTCCCGCAAACGCGACGGTAACAACCCACCTTGACGGCGACGTCGAATACGTGCTTTGGAGCGAGCTCGGCGGCAAAGAAATCGGCGTCCAGCGCGACACGACGGGCGACATTTACGTAAACCTTGAAATAGACGGCGAAGAAGGTTATACAGGTCAACTTCACGGAAGCGGCGCAAAATGCACCGCGTACGACAACGCACAGCTTGCGGTAGACGCAATAGGCGCAAATAAGATGGACGCGGTAGTCGTCGACAAACTGCCCGCGCAATACATAGTTAAAAATAACAACGGCTATAAATGCTATGCGCTGTACTATCCCGCGTCGGCAGACGAAGAAGCGACCGCAGACTACCCCACCGTTGAACAGTATGCGATTTGCGTGACAAAAGGCAACAGCGAGCTTTTAAACGCAATCAACTCGGTTCTCGAAGAACTGGGCGAAGAAGGCATTAACGCGCTTGTATCGCAACATCTCGGATTGAAATAATAAAAGCAAGGGAACTGCTTTTGCGGTTCCCTTTTGACGTTTAAGGAAAAAATTATGATACACTCCCTTTCGGCAGGTTTTTTTGAAAACATAGCGGAAATATTTTCAAGCGGAACTTATATGAAGATGATAGGTCAGGGGCTTTGGACCACGCTTATAATTTCCGTCGGGGCGGGCGTTCTGGGGCTTTTGCTCGGCACTTTGGTGGCGTTAATAAAAATACAGCCCAAAAACAAATGGCTTATCGCTCCCAAATTTATATGCGACGCATACGTAACCGTAATACGCGGCACGCCCATGGCTTTGCAATTGTTTATTATGGCTTTCGTCATATTCGCAATACGCGGCTTCCCTATGGAAATCACCGCGATTATCGCATTCGGAATAAACAGCGGCGCATACGTATCCGAAAATATCCGCGCCGGCATACTTTCCGTTGACAAAGGTCAGACCGAAGCAAGCCGCGCCTTAGGAATTTCAAGCGGGTTCACAATGGCGAGAATCGTTATCCCGCAGGGAATGAAAAACGTTATACCCGCCATCGGCAACGAGCTTATCGCGCTTATCAAAGAAACTTCAATAGTTTCTATGATAGGTATGGTCGACCTGACCGCCGTGGCAAAAATTATAGGTTCGGGTCAGAACCTTGCCACCTACCTTGCCCCTATGATAGTAGTCGCGCTGTGCTACCTTGCAATAGTCTACCTTCTGACCTTCGTAATAAAACTTATCGAAAGGAGGCTGAGAAAGAGTGAAAAGAGATAAAAAGCAGAAATTTATAAAAACACAGGTGACGCCCGTAGAGCCTTGCGACCGCTCGGCTATGATAGAAGTCCAGCATCTCACCAAAAAATTCGGCGAGCTGAAAGTGCTTGACAACATAAGCGAAAAAATTTTTGCGGGTGAAAAGGTCGCCATAATAGGACCTTCGGGAAGCGGCAAAAGCACGTTCTTGCGCTGTTTAAACGTTCTGGAAGACCCCACGGACGGATACGTGTTTTTTGAAGGAAACAACCTTTGCGATTTACGCGTGGACATAAACATACAGCGCCGCCGTATGGGAATGGTGTTTCAGCACTTTAACCTGTTCAACAATATGACCGTGCTTAAAAACATAACCTTCGCGCCCGTACACGTTGCAATGCAGGATTTAAGGCGGGCGCAGCTTAAAAATTTCAGTCTGAAATTTTGCAACCTGTTCAAAGGCAAAAACAAAAAATCGCCCGTGCCGCCCTTGCAGACGAACGCAAAAAAAATCAAAGAAGACGCTGCCGCAAACGCCCTGCGGCTTTTGAAACGGATAGGTCTGGACGACAAAGCGAACGTCTACCCTTCCACCCTTTCGGGCGGACAGCGGCAGAGAATAGCCATAGTGCGCGCCCTTGCAATGAATCCCAAAGTAATGCTTTTCGACGAACCTACTTCCGCCCTTGACCCCGAAATGGTTGGCGAAGTGTTGCAGCTGATAAAAGAGCTTGCAGACGAAGGTATGACCATGGTCATAGTCACGCACGAAATGAATTTTGCAAAAGAAGTTGCAACCCGAGTCATATTTATGGACGGCGGACACGTTGTGGAACAGGCTCCGCCCGAAGAACTTTTCGGCAACCCGAAAAACGACAGACTGAAAGAATTTTTATCAAAGGTGTTGTAAATAAGGATAAATTAAAATTATTTGACATTATAAATAACCAAATCTATAATTTTAATATGCAAGAAAATTACGGAAAACTTTTATACGAATACAACGACTCGGTTTCTCCGTTGGATATGACAAAAACCCGGCGCAAAAAACATTTAAAATCGTTTATGGCGATAAGCAACTTACTGTGTATGCTGCTGATTACGGTTTGGTGTATCTGGAACTTTGTACTCGACTTAAAAAATTACACCGTAAGCTCAGTCATTAAATATTACGTTCCGTTGTTTATTGTTATTTTAATAGTACTGCTTATATGTATATTATCCGTTTTCGGGTTATGGGGAATATTTTTGCGCTTCATTACTCAGTTTTATCGTCCGCACAGCCCCGAATCGCGCAATAACCTTAACGAGCTGCGCTCCGATATCGAATCATACGATACGCGCAAGGGCAAAGAAAACTCAATAGCCATTTACGAAAACGCAATCATCCTATTCGTTGACGGAAAAAGAGAATTCATACACCGTTCAACACGGTACGACGTAAAAATGATGACCGCGAAAAGCGGAATATATTTATTTTTTGATGCGGAGTATACGGGAAACATAGAGTTTAAATGTCCGCTGCCAACAGCCGACAGTTATCTGATAAAAAAATATTTGGGCGATAAACTGACAGAAACGGAATTATCGGACAAAAATAAAAAACGCGATACCGTGAAAGAAAAACCAAAAAAGGAAAAACGCAAAAATTACGATACTGTTAACCGCGTTGATTTACCCGCGCTTGTTATAGGTTGCGTTGCAATTTTTATAGGTATAGTTTTAACTTTTGCAGGCGTCTACGACTTGATGAACGGTATGCCGCCGTCGGCAGGCGGATTTGTTATTATCTTCGGCTTACTGCTTATATGTATTGCATTTTTCAGATTTGACATTGTGAACGTTTTTTTTATAAAGATTGCAGTTGCGGCAATGTTTATATATATGGGAATAATATTTTTGATTATTATAGAAGGCGCCGTAACTAAGACGGCGGTAACGTTCAGCTCACTCCTGCGCCACCCTTCCATTTATTCGGTATGTTGCTTGTTTTTTGTTTCTATGGGAATTTCGTTTATACCAAACTCTATAAAATCACTTACAGAATATATA
>CAOMHR010000113.1 GCA_948482865.1 Christensenellaceae bacterium | reverse complement strand
GCTTATATTTTTGCGGGCGGTATTGACTTGACTGCGCGGCTGTGATAAAATTTATTAAAAACAGCCGGACGGGGTGTATGGAAAAGTATTATCTGCAAAACAGATGGAAGCTGCAAGGCAAGGTTTTGTATTATTACGGTTTACGCAATAAATCCGTAATGTTCAGAAACAGAGTAAAACTGAACAGGGCGCAAATTAAAATTATAAAAAAACTGCCCTGCGACCTTTCGGCTGCCGAACTGAAAGAGCTGAAAAATTTGGCGGGCGTTCAGGTTGTGGACGCGGCGCGTTTAAAAGCCACGCCCAAGTTGCTTGAAGGCGCAACGTTCTGCGCCCGTTGCGTCGCCAACGATTTTATTTTGCCGGGGATGGAATTTGACGAAAACGGATTGTGTCCCATGTGCCAGACGGCGGAGCAGACCAAAAATTTAAAGAGCGTCGTTCCCGTAAAAAATACGTTCGGGCGCAGTAAAAAATCGCGGTTCGACGTTGCGGTGTTCTACACGGGCGGAAAGGACAGCACATATCTTTTGTATTATCTTTCAAAAGTTCTTTCCCTGCGCGTGCTGGCGCTGACCTGGGAAATACCCTATATGTCGGAGAGCGCGGCAAAGAGTATCGAAGGAGCAAAGAAAAGTTTACCCAACGTTGAATTTATCACGCGCAAAGTCGCCGACTGCGACCTGAAAAAAATTTACGCCCATCTGTATGCCCGCGCCGAAAATACCTGCGCCTGCCCGTCGCTCGCATACGTATTGTTCTATCCCGAACTCGTCGCAAACAAAGTTCCCTATTTCGTTGCGGGTAACGAGCCCGCCCAGCTTTTAGGGCTTTACTACAACCATATGGCGCCAAAAATGGCGTACTCTTTCGGCAACAACAAGGGGCTTAACCTGCTTATAAATATAGGGCGGTTACTCACCTTGCACCCGCCGCTGAAAAGGGGGCAGTTCCACACGCTTGCAACAATGAAGCAACTTGCCTACGGCGACAATCCGCTGAAAAATTTAGCGGGGTATTCGAACGCGCTTGTCGGCAACGTGGTCGCGGCGATAAAACAGGTTCCGCAGATAGTAAAACCGCTGAAACGCGCGATACGCCAATCGAGTTGGAGCGGCAACATTCCCGCGTTCGTGCAGGTGGATTTCAACGATATATGCGGCGGCAAATACGACTGGAAAAAGATAAAGGACGTGATAATATCTGAGTGCGGCTGGGTTCCGCCCGAGCAGACGGACAAGGGACTGCACACAAGCTGTAAAATAGAAAAGTGCAAAGAGTATTCGCAGTTCAACCGTTTTTACCATATGCGTAGTACAATGATGCCTTTCAGCGCGCTTGAAATTTCGCTTGCAAGCAGGGACAAAGCGCTGACCCGCGAACAGGCTCTTGCCGAGATTGAAAGCTCGCTGGGATTCAGTCTTGAAGAAATTCCCGAATGCGCCGTAATGAAGGAATACATAGAAAAATGAACGCCGTAATTTACTATTCCAACACGGGGCAGTGCCGCCGCATTGCTGAGTATCTTGCAGATAAAAGCGGTTACGCGTTGACGGACATATACGAAGCGCAGAACGGGTACGGCACGGTAATACTCGTCTTTCCCGTACACTGCCAGAATATCCCCGCCGCGGTAAAAACCTTTTTAAGCAAACTGAAAGTCGTGACGTTGGCGGCGGTCGCCGTATACGGTAAAATGAGCTTCGGAAACGTTTTATACGAAGTGCAACGCCGTTACCGTCACAGCATAGCCGCCGCGGCATATGTGCCGTCTAAACACGCGTATCTGGCGGAAGACGGGTTTGAAGATTTTGAAAAACTTGATTTCATTACGGAAAAACTTAAAGACCCCGTTGCGGTTAAAATCCCGCGGTCGCGCAAGAATATATTTGCAAATTTTCTGCCTGCGTTCCGCAGCCGTATGGGCGTAAAACTTTATGCGGACGCGGCTTGCGACAAGTGCGGCGCGTGTTCAAAAGTATGTAAAACCGACGCAATGGATAACGGTAAACCGAATAAAAAATGTATACGCTGTTTAAAGTGCGTTGAAGCCTGTCCGCGCAACGCCCTGCATTTTTCAACGCGGCGCGCTATGCGGCTGTACCTGAAAAAGCGAAAAAAAGAAGAGCTGATAATTTACATATAAAAAGCCGCCGAAAACTTTCGGCGGCTTATATATCGCTGTTTATTATTCTTTTTCTTCGGGTTCGGACGCGGCTTGCTCGTTTGCGGGTTCTTCCGTTTCAGCCTTTTCTTCGGTTGCCGCAGGTTCTGCGCTTTCCGTCTGTTCGGCTTCGGCGTCCATTATAACAAGTTCTTCTTCAACTTCCTTGTTGGCGTTGGGGTCTTTGTTCATAGTCTTGTCAACCTTCTTTTTGAACTTACGCCATATTACTATTGCAGAAGCTCCCACGGCGACGACTATCGCCGTCAAAGACGTAAGCAGTACGGACGTAGCCGCGGGGTCGATGTAAAGCAGTTGTGTTATTTCCATAATATCTCCCTTTTAATTTTTGTTTTTGCTTTTTTGCGAAAGCGATTTTAAAATATATTGCGCGCCCTTTTCGGCGGCGTTGCCGTGATTGAACGTAAAGTCTTTAAAACATTCGTTAAT
The DNA here is from genome assembly GCA_948482865.1 of Christensenellaceae bacterium. Lineage (GTDB taxonomy): Bacteria > Bacillota > Clostridia > Christensenellales > Borkfalkiaceae > Coproplasma. Next base: position 2,868 of record CAOMHR010000113.1, on the reverse strand, counting down.
GGTTTTGTTGTATTCGCTCTGTTTTTCAAACAGTTCTTTTACAGTCTGTGCAATATTCCCCAAATCTTCCTTTTCAACCGAAACGCCTATAATATCGCGCAGGCTCATCTGAACGGGGGTAATGCCCACCTGTTCCCAGTTGGGGTTGCATATCTTGGGCGCGGTATTCACAAACAGCGCGGGGCGTCCGGTTGCGAAGCAGAACTCGGCGGATATGCCCGACCAGTCGGTTATAAGCAAATCGGAAGAGTAAACCGATTTATTGCTCGAAAAATCAAGCTCGAAAGTAAGCAGGTCTTTATCGTAATCTTTGTACTTTTCCACCAGTTTGCTCATCTGGTAGCCATACCTTTTTACGTACTCGGGGTGGGGTCTTATCGAAATTTTATAGTCTTTGCCGTAAAGCCCGTCGATAATACTGTCGATGCAGGAGTCGAGTATGTTGTCTTCCTGCCAGGAAGGGGCTATAAGTATTTCCTTGACTTTGCCCGTCTTTTTGTTTTCGTTTTCCTTACGTCCCGCTTCAACCAGATTGTCTAAAAGCGGGAAGCCGAATTCAACCAGATTTTTTTCGGGCAGGTTCTTAATTTCCACCAGCCTGCGCACTACGTCTACAACGTGCTGACCGGCGCAGAATACGGTGTCGAACGCGTCCAGCGCGCCGTCGTTAAAGCCGAGATGGGGACTCATTGCGTCGTGCGGGACAAAGATATATTCGGTGTCTTTTTTAATGTATGAACGCTTTAAATAGTACTTGTCTAAATCGGGCGTGGTCATAACGAAAATGTCCGTTTCCACAAGCATCATTAGAAGCGCGGTCTTTTTCAAGCCGATATAATAGGGCTTTATTCTGGGTTCGTCTTTGGCTATATCGAATATAACGTCGTTAAAGTCGTTGGTTACGTAGTGTATTACAAGGTTAGAGCGTTTTAAAAGCTGTTCGATAATATCTTTATAGTATTTGTAAAAACCGCTCTTTTCGGAATAGAAGACTATATGTTTGTTGACTATGTGCATAAACTTTTTATAGTCCTGCTTTTGCCGCGCCTTCATCTGCTTGTACAACGGGTCTTTTTTGTCCATCTTGCCGAAGGCTTTAGAATCCGCCAAAGCCTTGCGGCTCTCTTCAAGGCGTTGGTAGTCAACGTATTTTTTAGGATTGATAATCGCATTAAGCGTATACATCTGCGCTATGGACAGCAGGTTTCCCGCAATCCAGTAAACCGCAATGCCCGCCGGCACAAAAAATCCGAGATACAGCGAAAGCCCTACGCTTACCGCCATAATGCCGTACTTGTTCAGCTTGCCCTGCTCGTGCTGGATAACGTTTGAAAGGTTCTGCGTAAAGCACATCAGCCAGGAAGAAAAACCTGCGAACACCGGCAAAAGGAAGTACCAGCCTAAAACTTTTGAAGGAACACTGCAAAGGTTCATTCCCAGAAAGTTCAGTTTGAATGCGGAAATCTTTGAAATTATGCGTTCAAGTTCGGCGGGGTCTATCCCTTCTACGGGGGTCGCCGCGGTGATGGTGCCGTCCTTTATAGCCTGTATTATGGAGAGTTGGAAACTTGAATTACCTGTGTCAGCGCCTATATAATTCGCAAGTGCGTTTACCGCGTCGTTGGAAACGCCGAACAGATATCCCATGGGGTGGTATATGATATACACAACGCCCAGAAGCAGAATAATCTGAATCGCCAGCGGGATAAGCGAAAGCAGGGGGTGGTAATGCTCGCGTTTGTACAGCTTTGCCTGCCCGTCCGCAATCGCGTCCAGATTGCCCGCGTTGTTGGCTTTCAAAAAGTTTATTTCAGGCTGGATTTTTACCATCTGGATAGAGTTCTTGTGTATCCATACCGACACGGGGAACAAGATGATTTTGCTTGCGAGAGTAAAAAGAATTATGGCAACGCCGTAGTTCCCTACAAGCAGCCACAGACCTTTCATAAGATAGGCAAGCGGCAGACAAATGTAATAAATAACTGTATCCATATTACGCCTTCATTTCCGTTTTTAGTCCATTATAAAGTGGTCAAGATAATCTGTGTGTACAAGTTCCCAGTTGTCAAAATCCGTGCCCGGACCTGTAATTTTGAACGTATACAATTCGCATTGGGAGCTTTGGTAAGTGTTGTATATGTGCGTTCTTTCGCGCGTCGTGTCGCCTTCGGCTATGTCGTAAAGCGTTTCAACGCCTTTGTTGTCGCGTGCGATATTTTCAGATTGGAATATGGTCGGCCATATGTTTTTATGTTCGACCGGCGCGTAAGACTGTACGAGTTCTTCTCCCGCCGAACCGGAAGGCTTAAAGAACAGCGCGGTCAGCTTGGGCTTTTCGGGCGCGCCGTTGTTGTTGCCCGGGTCGGGGTGGTCGCCCGTGATTATTATGGTCGCGTCTTCGTACAAACCCTTATCTTTCAGAACCTGCAGATATTCGTTTATTATATCGAAACTTATGGATACGGAAGAAGTTATCATACTCTTCTGTATTGCGGAAACGTTGTTTGTCAGATGACCCAGCGATATGTTGTGGCAGCCGTCCACGTGTATGAATGAGAAATTTTTATCACCTTTCTCTTCGAAAGCAGATTCGGATACCAGATCGTAAACGGTACCGTTGCCAGTACTGTAATTGCCGTAACCGTTTTCGGCTTTCGAGCTTACGCACTCGTTGAACGTGGCGGACTCTATGCCGTAAATAAGGCTTTTGAAAAACAGCGGCATACAGCGGTATGCGGCAGTGCCTATCATACAGCCCATAAGTTTCATGGGGTTGGTGGTTTTAAATTCCGTGGTGGCGGAAACGTTGTTTATATAATCGGGCAGAGAGTGCGCCGTGTTGTAAGCGTAATAGGGTGAAGTGTAAAG
>CAOMHR010000112.1 GCA_948482865.1 Christensenellaceae bacterium | reverse complement strand
TTTTCTTTATCATTTCGTATCTCCTTAAATACCAAATATATTTATTGTTATTAACCTGTCATTCCAAGCGTTGTTTAATCTTTCTAAACACCACTTTGTCATTCTGAGCCTGCCGAAGAATCTCTCTTGATTCAGGATATTTCTATGCTTCGCCCGAAATGACATCCGGATAGGTACAAGAATTATAGCACGGCAAAATTATTTTTTCAATACTTTTTGACAATTTTTTTAAAATTGTGGTTACCCGCGTACGCAACCACAATATATTGTATAACGTCAATAGTTTTTTCCGTTACAGACGCTAAACTACCCCGCGCGGCTTTTGCCGCGCGGGGTAATTGATAATATCTGATTACTTTTTATCGGAACGGAATACAAACTCTCCGTCTTTCACGCATACCCGAACTTCTTCGCCCGGAAGAACGTGACCGGACAAAATTTCATCTGAAAGTCGGTCTTCGATACGTTTCTGAATTATCCTTTTCAACGGACGCGCACCGAACATATCGTTATAGCCTTCGTCTACAAGTTTGGTCATTGCTTCGTCGGTAATTTTAAGGGTGACGTTTCTCGCTTTAAGTCTTTCGGAAAGTCCGTCGATAATCTTCGTGCATATTTGCGCCGCTTCGTCCTTGGTCAGCTTGCGGAAGATAATAATATCGTCAAGTCTGTTCAAAAACTCGGGTTTAAACTGTTCGCGCAGAGCTTCGTTAATAGCGTCCTTCATATTGTCGTACCCGTCGCTTTCGGGGTTAGCGAAACCGAAGTTAGCCATCTTTTTAATCTGACCCGCGCCCACGTTGGAAGTCATTATTATAATAGTGTTTTTAAAGTTGATGACCCTGCCCTTGCTGTCGGTCAGTCTGCCGTCGTCCAAAATCTGCAAAAGCACGTTAAAAACGTCGGGGTGGGCTTTTTCCACTTCGTCGAAAAGCACGACGGAATAAGGCTTTCTTCTCACCTTTTCTGTGAGCTGTCCGCCGTTGTTGTCGTCATATCCTATATATCCCGGAGGCGCGCCTATTAATTTTGAAACGGAGTGCTTTTCCATAAATTCGGACATATCCAGACGCACCATAAGCCGCTCGTCGCCGAACATACTTTCGGCAAGAGCCTTGGCAAGGTCTGTTTTACCAACGCCCGTAGGACCTACGAAAATAAACGAACCTATAGGTTTGTTTGGTTCGGCAAGACCCGCTCTCGCGCGGCGGATTGCGCGGGATACTGCGCTCACCGCTTCGTCCTGACCGATAATGCGTTTGTGAAGATTTTCTTCCAGATGAAGAAGTTTTTCGCTCTCCTGTTCGGTAAGTTTTACAACGGGAACGCCCGTCCAGCCGCTCACTATGTCGGCAATTTCGTTACTGCCTATTATGGGCGCGGCGGTCTGTTTTTCCCCCTTCCAGTCGGAATTGAGTTTGTTAATCTTCTCCTGCACTTCGTTAATTTCGTTTACGAGTTTTTGCGCCTGCGTATAGTTCTCGCCCTTTGCCGCCTTGTTTTTTTCCATATTAAGGCGTTTAAGTTTTTCTTCCAGTTCCCTGATTTCTTCGGGGCTGTTAAGACTGTTCAGGCGCGCGCGCGAAGCCGCTTCGTCGATTAAGTCGATTGCCTTGTCGGGTAAAAATCTGTCCGTGATATATCTGTCGGAAAGGTGCGCGGCGGCGTTTATCGCGTCGTCGGTTATGACCACTTTGTGGTGGGCTTCGTACTTGTCGCGCAGTCCCTGCAAAATTGCGATTGTATCGTCAACCGTGGGTTCTTCAACCTGCACGGGGGTAAAACGGCGTTCGAGTGCCGCGTCCTTTTCAATATATTTTCTGTATTCTTCCAAGGTGGTTGCGCCGATTGTCTGCAACTCGCCGCGGGCGAGCATAGGCTTCAAAATATTCGCCGCGTCCAGATTTCCGTCCGAAGTGGAACCCGCGCCCACGATATTGTGGATTTCGTCAATGAACAGTATTACGTTGCCGCTGTTCTTGATTGAATTAATTGCGTTTTTCAGCCTTTCTTCAAAGTCGCCGCGGTACTTCGCGCCGGCAACCATTCCCGCAAGGTCAAGCGAAAATACTATTTTGTTTTTAAGCAGGTCGGGAACTTCGTTTTTGATTATCGACTGCGCCAGGCCTTCGACTACCGCGCTCTTGCCTACGCCCGGTTCGCCTATGAGAACGGGGTTGTTTTTCGTGCGGCGCGAAAGCACCTGAATTATTTTGTCTATTTCCTTTTTTCTGCCTATTACGGGGTCTATTTTGCCTTCGCGCGCCTTTTGGGTCAGGTCGGTACCGTACTGCAAAATGCGCTTGTCAAGCCCGCCTTCGCTCTTGCGCTCGGCAGATTTCTGGAAAATATTTTTACCTTGATTACCGCCCTTGTTTTGCGAACCGAAGATAAAAGGCTCTCTCTCTTCTTCGGGTTCTTCTTCCGCGTCGTCAGAGCCGTTGTTTATAGCAAGTTCGAGTTTGCTGGCAAGCTGGGTCATATTCACGCCTATCGCGTGGAATATGCGCATTGCAAGGCACTCGGTAGAAGACATTACGGCAAGCAGCATATGCTCCGTCCCCGCAAGCGAATCTTCGCCGTTCAGGTCAATGGAAAGCTCTACCGCGCGCTCTATCATATGCTTTGTGCGCGGAGTCAAACCGTTAATATTCGAGTGTCTGTCTATAGAGCGGGCAAAGTACTCTTTATACATTGCCGTGTTCACGTTGCACGAATTCAATATTCTGTTGGCGGTGCAATCGCGGCAATTGAGCATGGCAAAAATGATATGCTCGCTGCCGATATAACTGCAACCGTATGCCTTTGCGGCTTCTTCCGCAATGGAAAAAACCCTTTGCAGATTGTCGGAAAATCTGTCCATATAATCCATAATATTAATCCCTCCTTACAAGGTTAATTTTTTAAGCGCGTTGGCTACGTACTGGGCGCGGTAAATATCGCGGTCGACGGTAGTCAGCGGTTTCTGCGCCGCGGCGTTTATGTTCGTGGGACGCATTTTTACTATCAGGTCGTCAATTTCGGTGACGTCGGAAATGTTCACGAATCCAAGACACGCGCCGAGTTTTACTTTTGAAGCAAGTCTTACAAACTCCTGCGAAGAAACTTTTGCGCAGTTTGTAAGTATTCCGTAAGCGCGCATACATTCGTCCTGAATGTCGAGAGCCTTGGGTCCCGTTTTAATGACGCGGCGTTCGTTTTCTTCAAGCTCGCCGACCTTTTTGACCACTTCGCCCACCTGAGTCAAAATTTCTTCTTCGGTAACGCCCAGCGTTACTTCGTTTGAAATCTGGTAAAGATAACCTTCCGCTTCGCTGCCTTCGCCGTAAATACCGCGCACCGTAAGCCCGAGCCGCGATATGCCGCGTATCAGTTTGGGCATAAGCCCGTTCATAGTCAGCGCGGGCAAAAACTGCATAACCGAAGCCCTTAACCCCGTGCCGAGATTGGTGGGGCAGGCGGTCAGAAAACCGAGTTGTTCGTCAAAGGCGAACTTCATATAGTTTGCGATTTTATTGTCTATCTCGGACATCGTTTCATACGCCAGACGCAAGTCCAGCCCCTTTACAATGGTCTGCTCGCGGAGATGGTCTTCTTCGTTAATCATTATAGAAACGTTGTCTTCACGGTTTATAAGCGCGGCGGAATATCTTCTGTTTTTTATAAGTTTGGGGCTTATAAGGTGGTTTTCCATAAGGCAGACCGCCTGCTCGTCGGTAACCGTATTCATATACATAAGCCTGAATTCGTCCAGTTTTGAAAGTCCGGAAGATACCAGCCTTATAATCTCTTTCGCCTGTTTTTCATCCTTTAAATGCGAAGGAAAGGGAAAACCTTCAATATTTCTGGCAAGTCTTATTCTGGTTGATACGACTATGCCTTCTGAAGTTCTATCCATTTTTACCGTCCCCTTCGTCAATACTCTTTTTAATTTTTTGTATTTCGTTGTTGAGCCTGCCCGCGTCCTTATACCGCTTTTCGGCAAGCGCTTCTTCAAGCTGTTCCTGCAAACGGTTCAGGCGGCGGTACATACCGTGTTCGTCGGTATTGCCGTACATTTTGCCTATGTGGTTTACCTTGCCGTGAACGCGGCGTATGTAGGGCAGAAGTTCTTCCTTGAACACGTCGTAACAACTTGTGCAGCCCAAAAGCCCGCTTTTTTCGTAATCCGCGTATGTGGTGCCGCAAACGGGGCAAAATTTGGCGCGTTTTACTCTGCTCGGAATAAAACCGGGCCATACTTCGCCGTGTGTTTTTTTGCGCATCTGTTCCTTTAACTCGGCGTAACATACGGCGCAGAGATGACATTCGAATTTTTTGCCGTTGGTAATTTCAACGTAACTTACCGTGGCTTCGTGTTTTTTGCATTGTTGGCAGAGCATAGTTTTTTTACCTTTTCTGATTTACATATTTATTATAATACTTTTTCGGGCGCAGTAAACATTTTTTATAGCTTACGGCAAAAAAATTTATAATTTTCAAGCCGCATTAATTGAATTAATTAAAACGGTATGATATAATTTACAAGTAACAAGCGGTATACGCCGCACAAAAAAACCGGAGGACATGTAATGCAATATTCAAAAGAAGTTGAAAATATGATTTGCGTTGCCAAGGGCGTTTCGGGCAAGTTCGAACACGGTCCCGCTCCCATTCCCGAAGAGGGCTTGTGGATTCAGGCAAAGGAAATCAAAGACATTAAAGGCTTCACACACGGAATCGGCTGGTGCGCTCCCCAACAGGGCGCCTGCAAACTTTCGCTCAACGTAAAAGACGGTATAATCCAGGAATGCCTTGTTGAAACAATAGGCTGCTCGGGTATGACCCACTCCGCCGCTATGGCTGCGGAAATTCTGCCCCACAAAACCATTCTGGAAGCGTTGAACACAGACCTTGTCTGCGACGCAATCAACACCGCCATGCGCGAACTTTTCCTGCAAATAGTTTACGGAAGGTCCCAGTCGGCGTTCTCCGAAGACGGACTTACTATCGGCGCGGGACTTGAAGATTTGGGTAAAGGTCTGCGCTCGCAGGTCGGCACTATGTACGGAACCGCGCTTAAAGGCGCAAGATACCTTGAAATGGCGGAAGGCTACGTTCTCTCGCTTGCGCTTGACAAAAACAACGAAATTTGCGGCTACAAATTTGTTTCGCTCGGCAAAATGACCGACTTCATAAAGAAAGGTCTTACCCCCAACGAAGCGTATGAAAAATCAATCGGAACTTACGGCAGATATTCAGCCGAGCAGGGCGCGGTTAAACATATCGACCCCAGAACCGACAAGGAGGTTGACTGATTATGGCACTTTTTGAAAGCTATGAAAGACGCGAAAAGAAAATTCTCAGCGTGCTGAAAGAATACGGAATAAAGACGATTGAAGAATGTAAGGATATCACCCTTAAAAAGGGCATTGACGTTGACAAAATAGTGCGCGGCACACAGCCTATCTGTTTTGAAAACGCCGTATGGGCTTACACCGTGGGCGCGGCGATAGCAATT
>CAOMHR010000111.1 GCA_948482865.1 Christensenellaceae bacterium | reverse complement strand
TTGCAATAGTACACCATATTTTTACCAAGCGTAGAACTGCCACGCACTGCAAAACCTTCTTCGTTGAAAATGGCGTCTTTTATTTCCGATCTGTCTGAATGGTTTTCCAAATCGTCTTCGGCAATACTGTCGGCAAGTACGTTACCCTGCGCGTCCATAAACGTAACCCTTGCGCCGTTCAATTTTTCCGAAAAGGCGGCGGCGTTTTGTTCGTTCAAATCGTCCAAATTCAAAGTTTCATCAAAGCTGTTCATATAAACGCGCAAATATTCTTTGCTGTCGTCTATGGACGATTTATAATAAACTTGCGTTGCCGCAAAAGAAAAGACAAAAAGACAGGCAAACGTAATTCCAAGCGATAAAATCCAAATGCGCCATTTCATAATTTGTACCCCACACCGAATATCGTTTCAATCTTTACGCCGAGCTTGCGAAGACGGGCAACGTGATTGTCGAGCGTTCGCGTTTCGCCTACGTCATACCCCCAAACTTCGCATAAAAGTTTTTCACGGGATAAAACTTTTCCGTGATTTTCCATAAAATATTGTAATAGTTCAAATTCCTTATGATTGAGCGATACTTCTTTGCCGTCGATTTCGCAGACGAAAGTTTCAGAGTTCAGCGTAACATTACCAACCGACAAAACGCTTTGTCGCTGTTTCCCGCGCAATCTTGCGTTTACTCTTGCCGTAAGTTCCAATACGGAAAAGGGCTTTGCTATATAATCGTCCGCGCCCATATTCAAACCGTTTACCTTATCTTCTTCCTTTGATAGTGCGGAGAGCATAATACAGCTTACGGCAGGAAATTTCTCTTTGATAAAACGCAGAGCGTCTAAACCGCTTCCGTCGGGTAACATTATATCAAGCAATGCAACGTCCGGCTGTTCGCCCAAAAGTGCGGCGGTAAAAGATTTCAAGGTTGAAAACGCCTTGAAATCCAAGCCGTTCATCTCTAATGCGACCTTGATTAGTCCGCAAATGCTTGTATCGTCTTCTAAAATAAAAACCGTACCTTTCATAATATCACCTTGCTTTAATTATATCATTTTTTGTTTGATAAATAAAGTGTTGAGAATATGCCGCTTGTAATAAAATTGTAATATCAACCAAATCTGCCGTTGATATAATCGTCTGTTTTTTTGTTCTGCGGATGAGCAAACAACTTTTTCGTTTCGTCCATTTCAATCATTTCGCCCAAAAGGAAGTACGCCGTATAGTCGGCTATTCTGAACGCCTGCTGCATATTGTGCGTTACCATAATAATAGTCATATTCTTTTTGAGTTCAAGACAGAGTTCTTCTATTTTTCCGGTAGAAATGGGATCGAGCGCACTCGTCGGCTCGTCCATTAAAAGAATTTGCGGCTCAACGGACAGCGCACGGGCAATACAGAGCCTTTGCTGTTGACCGCCCGAAAGACCGAGAGCGGATTTATTCAACCTATCTTTTACTTCGTCCCACATAGCCGCGCCTTTGAGCGAGCTTTCGACTATCCCGTCCAATTCGCTTTTAGAGCGTATTCCGAACGTGCGCGGTCCGTATGCGATATTATCGTAAACGCTCATAGCAAGCGGGTTGGGGCGTTGGAATACCATACCCACGTTTTTGCGAAGACGGGATAAATCGGTCTTGCGGGAATAAATATCCGTATCGCCGATTTTGATTTCGCCCGTGATTTTACAGCCTTCGATTAAATCGTTCATTCTATTAAGCGATTTTATGAGCGTGGATTTACCGCAACCGCTCGGACCGATTAAAGCAGTGAGTTTATTTTTCGGAAAATCCATATAAATGCTTTTTAACGCGTGAAACGAGCCGTAGTATAAATTCATTTCCTTGACCGAAACGGCAATATCGCCGCTCAAATCAAATTGCTCTATAATGTGTTTTTTCATATCTTTTTTCTCCGATTAAATAACCATTCCACAAGTGAAACGAGTAAGTTAAGTATGATGACGAATATAAGCAATATGCTTGCCGTAGCGTAGGCTTCGTTTACTTGCAAGCCGTTACTCATAAACTTCCATACGAGAACGGCGAAACTTGCCGCGCTATCACCGTAACCTTGCGGAATAAAAGTAGATGCCGAGCCTACCGTAAATATGAGAGCCGCGCTTTCGTTTACAATTCTTCCGATTGAAAGAATAATCGACGTTATAATTCCCGTAATTGCCTGCGGCAGAACGACGACGAAAATCGTCCGCAGTTTTCCCGCGCCGAGAGCGTAACTTGCTTCACGCATACTGTCGGGAACTTCCGATAAACTTTGTTCGGTGCTGCGTATAATCGTAGGCAAAATGATAAGAGCCAAAGTAATACCGCCCGCCCATAGAGAATAGCCCATATTCATACCGATTACAAAGAATACCATTCCGAACAGCCCGAATATTATCGACGGAATACCGGCAAGCGTATCGACGAACAGGCGTATCACTTTAACGAAAATGCTTCCTTTCTTTGCATACTCGTTCAAAAAGATTGCCGCGCCTACACCGAGCGGCAAAGCAAGCAACAGCGCAAGACCTATAAGCATTGTAGTTGATACAAAAGCGGGCGCAAGCGTCGTGTGTGCGTTACCGCTTTCCCCGAACATAAAATCAATACTCAAATGCGGAAAGCCTTTTACGAAAACGAATATTACGATAAATGCGAGAACGAACGCAACCAGCAAAGAAATAACCCAAGAAACTATCCATAGCGCATCGCAAGCGCTACCCGTGCGACGATAGCTTTTTAACGTATCTTTCTGATCGCTTTCTCTCAATCTACGAGAGAAGAATTTATTGCCGCCCTTGCTGTCCTTTTTTACAGCCATAAGGCAAAGATTAAGTATGAGTATAAAGATAAGCAATACGAACCCGTCGGCAATAAGCGCAGACTGTTCGGACGGCGTTGCATAACCCCAATTCTGTACGATATTGCTTGTGAGCGTGGTAAACGGCACGAACGCACCGAACGGATAACCCGAACCGTTACCCACTATCATCTGAACAGCCATTGTTTCGCCGATTGCCCGACCTATGCCGAGTATGATTGCCGATATAATTCCGCTCTTTGCGGCGGGCAGCAAAACTTTCCATACCGCTTGATTTTTTGAACAGCCGAGCGCAAGCGCGCCTTCGTAGTAGTGCATGGGTACTGCTTCCAAACTGTTTTTGGTTATGGAAGTTATTGTCGGTAATATCATAACCGAGAGAATAAGCGTACACGCCAAAAGTCCGAAACCCGCATTATTCGGGTGGAATATATCGACGAGTAGCGGCATTAAAAATTTATACCCGAACAGACCGTACACGATAGACGGAATACCCGCAAGCAAATTTACTATCTGCGTATATATCTTTTTCAGTCGTTTAGGGCAATAAAATACAAGCCAAATCGCCGTAAATACAGCAAGCGTACCGCCGAGCAGTACGGCGCATACGGTAAGAAAGAACGTGCCGACAATCATTCGCCATATCCCGAAAGTTTCCGATTTTGCCGACCATTCAGAGCCGAAAATAAACTTGAAAAAACCTATATCACGAAAAGCGGGTATGCTTGCATAAAGCAAATAACCGATAATCGTAAACACGGCAAGAATGGAAAATGCCGCAAGGGCTATAAATATTGCCTTTGCGATATTTTCCTTTGAAAAAAACTTTGCCGTTTTTATCTTTGTTAGCGTAGTCATATCACTTTACCGAAATATAACCCGCGCCCGTTATAACCGTTTGAGCTTCCGCACTCATAATATAGTCGTAAAAGCCTTGTGCCGCCGCCGACAGCGTTCCGTTTTCTTTGAGTACGATAACGAACGGACGTTGCAGAGCATAGGTGTTATTCATAATGTTTTCCACCGTGCAAGCAACACCGTCTAAACTTACCGCTTTAACCGTACTTTTCAGACTGCCGTAAGATATGTAGCCTATGCTGTTTGTCGAGCCTTGTATCGCTTCGATTACGTTACCCGTTTCGGCAAGCGTGGCAACGCTCGTAGCGTAACCGTTTTCGATTTTCAAAAGCTCGTCGAACGCCGTGCGCGTTCCGCTTGACGCATCTCTGCCGATTGCCGCCGTTATCGTAGTGTCGGGAATTGCAGTACCGCTTTCATAGAGTGCTTTCACGTCGGTTTTGCTAACGTCCGTAACAGAACAGTCTTTATTGACGATAAGGGCGATTCCGTCCATACAAAGAGTTGTACCGATAACGCCCGTTTCGCTCGACTTCAATTCACGCGAAGACATACCGAAATCGTTTAAGCCTTTTTGCGTATCGCTTATACCCGCGCCGGACGAAGACATATTTACCGTAATTCTTACGTCGTGCGTCTTTTCGTATTCCGCCGCAAGTTTTTCCATTATGGGTGTAACGGAAGACGAACCCGAAACGGTAATGCTTTCCTTTTTACTACCGCAACCGCCGAGCGCAACCATAGAGCTACCGATTGCAGCTATGCGCAATGCACTCATCAAAATTTTTGTCAGTTTTTTCATTTTTTTGTTTCTCCTTGAATTTTTTATTTCTGTCGCTTGACAAGTATAGAATAGCAAGAAGAAGTAACAAAGTTAGTCAGTCAGTTGCAATAAATATGTAAAAAGAAACAGGACTTCGATTTGAAATCCTGTTCTTTTGTCCTCGCTTGAAAGTGCAACTCTTATAAAATTTTTGTTTTTTAATCCCTATGGAAATTGCGCATTTAGGCGAAGCCCTTTTATCACGCTTATATTTTAATTTTAAAAGGAAAGTTTTTCCACAAGGTCGCTTCTTGTAGCAAGCACCTGAGCGATATTGTCCGCTGTTACGCGCATTGTCCGCTTATCCCCGTCGGTTGCGACAAGCCTTACGTAGGCGATTTTCAACGTTGTTGAAATCTTGTCGAAATACACGCTCGTCTGCGAAGCTTTGTAAAGCTGACCGCCGACGATAAAGTCGCCTATTTTGATACCGCCCTCCTCCGACTGCGTATCGCTTATAGAAACCCCGTCGTAGATAAAGTCAACGGCGGAAACACTCTTTTCAGGCTCTACCGCGCCCGTATCGTCCGCGCCCGAGCTCCCGCCGTCGGTAATGGCGGCTGTATTTATCTTTAAATTTTTCGACTTGGTTTCCGTAAGCCCCGAGGTCTTAAAAAAGCCGAAAGCTTCGCCCGCGGAAACGGCTCCGCCAGCTTCGGAAGCCCTGTAAAAGGTTACCGCATCGGAAAGATAGCAGTCGAATTTATCCTCGCCAGCCACCTTTGTAATCGAACGCTCGTCGTTTTTGCAGGTTGCGTGTATTTCGTAATTTTTGCCCAGCTCCTGCTTGAACGCGTACTCTATGCGCAACAGCACGGCGGTAGTGCCGCCGTTAAGCCCGCCGTAAACCTTCATTTGGGAGGGCGAAAGCTCTTCCCCCTTTTTGTACCCGGTATCGCTACCCTCAACGGCTTCGAGCTGGTACGCGGTTATTTGGAACTTGGCTATATTTACGCCTTTGGCGTATGAATTGAAGCCGCCCGCGTCCACCTTTTTATTTGCGGAAAACCAGGCAAGACATACGCCTACGCACA
>CAOMHR010000110.1 GCA_948482865.1 Christensenellaceae bacterium | reverse complement strand
AGCAGACCAGCGCGCCGATCAACGCTTCAGAAGCGCTCGCCGTACCCGAGTTTGCCAGCACGTACACAGTTGTATCCTTTGCCACCCTTTGCTTTTCCGCAAACGGTTTGCAATTGTAAATTTCGCTGTTGCCGCGTTTGTAGCGCGCAATCATGGCGGGCTTTTTCTGTCCGTCCGTGAACGCGCCTGCAATCTCCTGCATTACGTCCACGTATCCGCCGCCGTCAGAGCGCAGGTCTATTATCATTGACGTACAGTTCGCCGCGTTGAATTTTTCAACGAGAACGCCGAACTCCTTTGCCGCCGTGCCGTAAAACTGCGAAATGTTTATATAGCCGAATCCGTCCGGCAGAAAGTCCATTTCGTAAGTTAGTTTTTCACGCGTGGCGAGTCCGCCCGTAGCCGCGTCCGAAAAATACCACTGCGAACTGTTTGTATACAGCGTGGTGTAGCTTGCGGTATACTCCGCCTTAGCCACGCCGTAAACGCTGCCGTCCTTTGCTGTAAGAGAAATCTGTTCTCCGTCGGCTGCGCCGTTAATCATATTCTGAAAATCGGCAGAGCTTTCAAACGTTTTTACTTCGCCGCCCAAGCCGCCGCTCACAAGCCATTCGCCCGCCCGCAGTCCGCTTTTATATGCGGGCGAGTTGCCGACAACGGTATTTATGAAAATTCCCTTTCCGCCGACAAAAGAATACGAGATGCCTATCCCGCTCTTCGAACCCGAGTTGTTCGCAATGGTTTGCGCGTACTCTTCGGCGGTGAAGTATTCGGAATACCTGTCAAGGTATCTGTTTACTATCTCGTCAAAAGGAACTTCGGTCAAATCTTCGTCCTTGCCTTCAAAACCGAAGTAATAGTTGTTTTCAATGGTCTGCATCAGCCATTCATAAGACGACTGCCTGCGGAAAAGACACCCCGCCGCAAACACCGCGGTTAAAAACAACACAAGCGCGGCGGTCGTTAAATTGCGTATAATTTTTCTGCTCAAAATTTATCTCCGTTTTGTTTTGTACAATGCGCGCAGGATACGGAAAGTCACCGCCATATCGAATACGCGCAAATCCATACCGCATACGCGGCGTATTTTGTTAAGTCTGTACATCAACGTGTTTCTGTGCATATACAGCTTGCGCGCCGCAAGACAGACGTTCATACCGTTTTCAAGAAAGCAGTCGGCAGTCTTCATCAATTCTTCGTTTGAAAAAATTTCAGCCATATCTTCAACGCCGTACTCGCCGTAAAGCCTTTCGCGCTCTTCCGCGGAAACGCCGTCCAGAATTTCATACAGCGAAATGGGTTGCGGCGGCGTTTTCATAAACGGTTTTTTATGGTAATGGTTTTTGACTGATTCCTGCGTGTTCATTTGCGTCTTCTCCGTATCGGGGTAATTATACAACCTTTCGCGCGGTTTTGCAAGCGCAAAAACGGCTTAGCCGCGGCGGCGTTGCAGTCATTATAATTATTGCTTGCAAGCCGCGAATAAATACCGTCGGGAGAAGTAAAATATGAAAAAGAGCGGTTATTTTGCGTTAACGTTTAATTTTCAAAATATTCCACATTATAACAAATATTTTAATATTTTCTTGACATAACCGTTTATTTGTATTAAAATTGTATAACTGATAGTTGTAGGATTGTCTACTTTTTTAAACAAAAATTATTTTTACGGAGATAAATTATGGGGACTTCAAAGCCCAAGAATACTAAAAAGTTAGCGGTGATTATCACCTATACCATCGCCGTTGTGTGCCTGTTGCTGGGACTTCTTTTACCAGTATTCTACGGTAAGGGCGTGCAGGGTATGCTGGTTATGCAGCTTCCCAAAGCTCTTGACATAGTTTGCGGCGGCAAAGGCGCAATTAATATAGGCAACGCCTTTGCTTCCCCCCACCCCGTTATGCTTTTCGGAATAGAAAAAGCGGTAGTGGATATCAACGCGTGGGCGGTGGTTTTGTACGCCGTTATAACGCTGTTTGCGCTGTTTGCATTCATTCCTATGGGCGTAACCTTTAAAAAGGGCGGAAAGGTAACGTGCGCGTTCGCCTACACTGTTGAAATTGCGGCGGTACTTGCACTTTCATTATACGTTTTAGTTGCGCTCGATTATGCGCAGACAGATAAAATACCCGATATAATAAATATCTGGGTAGCGTTCGGCGGCACGCTGTTAATGCTTATCATACAGTGCTTTATAAACAAGGGCGGAAAAGCCGGCACGCTGAAAATGTTTATGTTCCTGTTTTCCGCAGTGGCGCTTTGCTCGCTTTATAAGTTCTACCTTGCAACACCTAAATTTCTCGATTTGTGGGTTAAACTTACCGAAAAACTGCACTGCTCGCCCGACCTTTACAGTCTTGTCCCCGGCTTCACCCTTGTAAATCTCGTATTTACCAAAACCGAAGTTGGCAACATTGTAGACGTTTTCAAAGCCGCGCCTACGGTTGCCGATAAGACCGCGCTCATTCTCGGCGCGATAATCGGCGTATGCACGCTTCTGAATTTCTTTATAGATATCATAGGTCTTTCGACCAACGGCAAACGCAAGGGCTTGATTTTCAACACGGTAAGATACGGAATACCTTTCCTTGCTGCGATATGCCTGTTTGTAACGGTTGCCGTTGCAAAAGACTTGCAGGGACTTGCGCTGGCGTTACTGTTTGTAATAGTTGCAATTCAGCTTATTATAAATCTCGGCATACTGATAGCCGCAACCGTAAGAAGTAAAAAGGCGGCGGCGAACACGGAAGAGCCTTCTATAGAATACGGCGTAAACGACTACGCAAACTTCGAACGCAAGAACGAACCGGAGCAACAAATCCCCGATTACTCGGACGAACCCGCTCCCGCGCCCAACCCCTATGCCGACCCTTACGCAAATCCTTACGCTCAACCTTTCGGCTCAGACCAGCCGTCATATCTCAATCCTTTCGGCGAAGCAGAATTCCAGACGCGCCCGACAACGGTTCAACCCGAACCTGCTCCCGCGCCCCAACCTGTACCCGAGCAGCCCGCTCCCGAACAGAATATACCTGCTCCGTCATACGACCCGACGCTTGGCTATCCCCCCGAATATCTGAAAAACAACAATGCGGAATATAAACCGCCCGTTCAGGAATACAACCCCGTACAGGATTACAGAAACTATCAGCCCGTTCAGGACTACCAGCCTGCTAAACCGCCCGTTCAGGAAGAGCCGAAAAAGCCCGAGCCTACGGTCCATAACGTTTACAGCGCCTATCCCCCCGTTGCCGACAGCGAACAGCCTGCGGAACGCGTTTACAAGGTAAACACCGTTTATCAGGGTCCTACGGACGAATTCCTGAGAAAGCTCACCAACGACGAAAAGATAGAGTTTGCTATGATTTTCATTGAAAAGAGCAAGGGCGAAATAGGCAGAGTTCCCGAATACGCGATAGGCGGCGACAACAGAAAATTCTTCAGCTCGGTATTCATTTACCTTGGAAGAATACGCGGCATTATCTCCGACGGACTTCTGAATAAAATGTACAAAGAAATAAATATGTTCAGATAAATAAAAACACACCGTCTTAAAAACGGCGTATTACACAGAAATTAAAGCAAGGGCGAATTTATCGTCCTTGCTTTTTTATTACTGATACGCTATAATGACTATACAGTAATTTAGAGGAGAAAGCGTATGAATGGAGATATGACGGTACAATGTGAGAATGGTCTTATCAATATTCGGGTAGGGGCTATTATCTTAAAGGACGGAAAACTTCTTATGGTCGGAAATCATAGAAGCGATTACCTTTATTCCGTTGGCGGACGTGTCAAATTCGGAGAAACGGCAGAGCAAGCGGTCGTACGGGAGATTTTTGAAGAGACAGGCGTAAAAATGGAGATTGATTATTTAGGATTTATCCACGAAAATTACTTCTTCAGCGACGCCCCGACAAACCTTGGAAAACTGATTTATGAAATTTCTTTTTTCTTTTATATGAATGTACCGGACGATTTTATGCCGAAGTGTGATTCATTTACAGAAGATGACAGTAAAGAATTTTTAAAATGGATTTCCTTGGACGATGAGCAAAAAATCTACCCCGCTTTTTTCAAAACAGAGTTGAAAAACCCCATAAACGGCATACGGCATTTTGTAACGGATGAACGATAAATTTCAGTTTATCTGTATAATCTTTAATAAAATATAGCGCACTATACTTCGCAAGCGAAGATAGCGCGCTGTTTATTTACCCACAAAGAAATCCCTATAACAAATGCCCGTAAGACGGTGTGTGTTTTATCTTCTTTTAATTAAAACGGTTATCTCGCCGGAACTTCCGCGCTCTATCCCGTTTGAAAAAACTTTCACTATATACAGCCCCCTGCCGCTTTCGGCGAACACGTCGGGCGGTTCACCGTTTACGTCCAGCCCCTTTAAACTGTCAGCCGCAACGGTTATGCGTATCTCCGCGTCGGAAAGCTGCCCTTTAAAATCGGCTTCGTCGCCGCCGTGACGGAGTACGTTTGTCAGAAGCTCGCACGAGACCAGCTTGCTTGCAAAAACGTCGTCTTCGCAAACCTGTTGCTCGGTGAGAAAGTCCGTAAACGCTTCAAGTTTTTTGCGCATCATATTTAAGTTGTCTACTTTAAAGTTAATAATCACAGCAGTGCGTCCTTTAACTTTTCGACTATCTTCTTTTCCGCGCGGGAAACAAACATCTGGCTTACGCCAAGAATTTTACCCACTTCCGCCTGCGACTTTCCGTCAACAAACCTTAAAGACACCACTTTCTGTTCCGTGGGGTCCAATTTTTTTATTTCGGTGCGCAGCGACTCGCTGTCTTCAAAAGTTTCAAACCCGTCGTGCGGGTCGGCGACAATGTCGTACAACAGCCCTTCGCCGTCTTCGCCCTTTACGGTTGCGTCAAGGCTTACGGGCGCGTGGTATTCCATTGCTTCGATTATGTCTTCTTCCGACGCGTCCAGCTTTTGCGAAAGCTGTTTTACCGTTGGCTTTACGCCGTGCTTTTTGTAATGTTCGTTGGTCTCGTTTCTCACCTTTACGGCAAGCGAGTATATCCTTCTAGGCAAACGGACGGCGCGGGAATAGTCGCGGAAATAATTTTTGATTATTCCCGTTATTGTCGGAGTTATGTACGTGGTAAACTGGATACCCAGATCGGGGTTGAATTTGCCTACGCCGGAAATAAGGGCTTCGGTTGCGACCTGATACAAATCGTCGTACTCAACCCCCCTGCCCGCAAATTTTTTTGCGAGAATTTCGGCTACGTACATATAATTTTCAACAAGCCTGTTCCTTAGCGCAATATCTCCCGTTCTGCGGTATTCGCGGAACAGTTCGTTCGCTTCGTTTGCGTCAATCATATTAAAAGCGTAACCTTTTCGATTATCTTTCCGCCAACGATATCGCACTCCGTTACAAGCGCGGATATAAGCGCAAGAGAAAGTTCATTGTCCGCAGGTTCGGGTTTTCCGCCCGCTCCCGCTATTTCGCAGCCCACGCCCGCTTCACGGAAAAACCGCGCCTTAACCCGTTCAAAACC
>CAOMHR010000109.1 GCA_948482865.1 Christensenellaceae bacterium | reverse complement strand
CGCCGATTTTGATAATTTCCACTTTTACTGTGTCGCCGATATTTACGACGTCTTCCACCTTTTCAACGCGCTTGTACGAAAGTTTTGAAATGTGAATCATACCGTCTTTGCCGGGAGCAAATTCAACGAACGCGCCGAAAGTAAGTATCCTTACTACTTTGCCGACGAACATATCGCCTATCTCGGGGTCGTGGGCAATGCTCATTACTATCGCCTTTGCCTTTTCGGCATTCTCTATAGGACCTACGCAGGAAATATAGCCCCTGCCGCTGTCGTCGTCGTTGAATTCGATTTCCGTACCAGTTTCTTCCATAATCTTCTTGATTACGCAGCCCTGTTTACCGATAACGTCGCCGATTTTTTCGGGATCGATTTCAAAGCTGATAATCTTGGGAGCGTATTTTGAAAGAGCGGGCGCAACGTCGGGAACGACTTCAAGCATTTTTGAAAGAATGAACTCTCTGCCTTCGTTCGCCTGATTGATTGCGGTGTGCATAATCTCTTCGGAAATGCCCTTGATTTTAATATCCATCTGGATTGCGGTGATACCCTTTTTGGTGCCCGCAACCTTGAAGTCCATATCGCCAAGGAAATCTTCAAGTCCCTGAATGTCTGTAAGCACCTTAAACTCGCCCGATTCCTGATTTTTGATAAGTCCCATAGCAACGCCCGCAACGGGAGCCTTTATAGGCACGCCTGCGTCCATTAACGCCATTGTCGAGCCGCATACGGAAGCCATTGAAGACGAGCCGTTTGACGACAGGATATCGTTTACAACCCTGATTGCATAGGGGAAACTGTCTTCGTCGGGAAGAACGGGAATGAGAGCGCGTTCCGCAAGGGCGCCGTGACCGATTTCACGCCTGCCGGGAGAACGGAGAGCCTTTGCTTCGCCCGTGCAATAGCCGGGGAAGTTGTAGTGGTGCATATATCTCTTTGAAGTTTCTTCGTCAAGTCCTTCGAGTTTCTGCGCTTCGCCGAGCATACCGAGAGTACAGCTTGTAAGGGTTTGGGTCTGACCCCTGGTGAACACAGCCGAGCCGTGAACGCGGGGCAAAACTCCCCTTTCGCACCAGATGGGACGTACGTCCTTTAAGCCCCTGCCGTCGGGACGGATACCTTTGTCGAATATTTTTGCACGCACTTTTTCCTTGGTAAGGTAGTAAAGGCTGTCCTTAATTTCACGTTTGTTTTCGGGATAAATTTCCGCAAAATGCTCCAACGTTTCGGTTTCAACCGTTTCCTGTCTTACTTCTCTTTCGTGCCTGTCAAAAGTTTCTATAGCCCAGTCTACCTTTTTGCCCGCAAAGTCGCGTACGGCTTTATCAAGCTCTTCGGGAATGTGGTAAAGCTCAATTTCCAGCTTGGGCTTGCCCACTTTGGGAACTATGTCGTTTTCGATAAATTTGCAGATTTTTTTAATTTCTTCATGACCGAACATAATCGCGCCGACCATTTCGTCGTTGGTAACTTCGTCCGCGCCCGCTTCAATCATTAAAATAGCGTCGTTAGTGCCTGCAAGATTTAAGTGTATTGTGCTTTTTGCACGCTGCGCAAGGTCGGGGTTAATGACGTACTTGCCGTCTACAAGACCTACCACTACCGAACCCGTGGGACCTGCCCAAGGGATATCGGAAATTGCAAGCGCAACCGACGAACCTATCATAGCAAGTGGTTCGGGCGATACGTCGGGCTCAACCGAAAGCGCCTGAGCCGTAACTACTACGTCGTTGAAAAGCCCCTTGGGGAAAAGCGGTCTTAAAGGTCTGTCAATGAGTCTTGCAGTAAGAATTGCCTTATCGCTTGCCCTGCCTTCGCGCTTTTTGAAACCGCCGGGAATTTTGCCGACGGAGTACATTTTTTCTTCATAGTCAACTTGCAGGGGGAAGAAATCCATTCCTTCTCTGGGGCTTGCCGACATACATACCGAAACGAACACAGCCGTTTCGCCGCAGCGGACTATGCAAGAGCCGTTTGTCTGTTCGGCATATTTGCCTGTTTCGATTACGACTTCTTTTCCGCCGACGTTAAGTTTAAATTGTTCTGAGTTTTTCATACCTATCTCCTTTTCTGTTCTTGTGCCTGCGGCGCCCGCCGCAGACTAAAATATTAAAAAAAGAGCGTGAAAAATTATCCGCTCTTTTTTAAATTACTTTCTTAAATTCAAAGCAGCAATGATTGCACGGTATCTTTCAATATCCTTGCTCTTTAAATAGTCCAAAAGTCCGCGGCGGCGACCGACCATTTTAAGAAGCCCGCGGCGCGAGTGATTGTCGTGAATATGCTCTTTAAGATGCTCGTTCAAATGATTGATTCTTTCCGTTAAAAGGGCAATCTGAACTTCGGGCGAACCTGTGTCGCCTTCCTTCAAAGCGTATTTTGCAATAACTTCCGACTTTTCCATTTAATTTATCCTCCTATGGAATATTTGCGGCAAACAAAGCCAGCCGTTGAGTGTTCGCACTGCTTTGTATCCGTAACATAGATATAATAACACTTACATAAAAAAATAGCAATCAATTTAGACGCTACTTGGCAAATTTTATTTAATTAATCGGTCAAACATTCCACGGCAAGGCGTACGCCCGCTTTCATTCCCGCCCTGAAAAACTCGGTTTGCGCTTCCGCCTGTTCTTCAATCAAAAGGTCCACAAACGTCTCAAACTCTTCTTTAAATTCTTCGGGCAGTTTGTGTTTAAGCTCTTCATATATTTTGTACTCTTCTTTTGAAACACGTTTGTGACGTTCGCCGAATTTGATTTTTTCGTACATGCCGCAGTTAGTGGTTAAAATAAAGTCTATCATAGAATTTTGCATTTGATTTTTTCTCCGTTTTTTTAGAATAGTAACATTATACAAAATTTTTTTATCAATTTGTATAATAATTATAAAATAATCGGCAAATTTTCTTTGCGGTTATATTAATTATAACTTTGATTAAAAATATTAAAAGCCGTATTTTTTAAATATTATATACCAACAGAAAATAAAAAACATAAAATACACGCATTCCGTGTGAAAAAATTTTTTAAATATGACGACAATTAAATGCGCACGGACTTTAAATTTCAGTCCGTGCGCATTTTTATTTATTGTAAAAACAAGTTGTTTCTTTCCATAATTATTTTTTCTGTCTTTGAAATATATGTAGGAATATCTTTTGGGGAAGCGCAGCGCTCTATACGGTTTTCGGCGCCGAACACCCGCTTTGAAATTGCGTTTGCGCCCACCGCCACGTTGTCGCAAATTTCTTCCATAACGTCCACATTGTATATGCAAGCCTTATCGGGTTTTGTCCAACCCGTATTTTCAAGACCGCCCGCCTGATATTTTTGCCTGTAAAGATAGTACGGCTGATACCCTGCCGCCGAAAGGTTTTCGCGTGAAAGTTTAATCATTGCGGCAATGCCTTCAACGTTAAGGCGATGAACTTTTTCTTTCAATTTCGCCCCCGCTTTAAGCGACAGCGTGTGTACGGTGACGTTTGCGGGGTTCAGTAATATTGCCGTATTTAAAGATTGCGCAAAACACTCAACGGTTTCGTCCGCAAGCCCTGCAATCAAGTCCAGATTAATATCGAACCCGTATTTTTTTGTAAGTTCGTACGCTTCTACCGTGCGGGCGGCGGTGTGCTTTCTGCCAATCGCCTGCAAAGTTTTGTCGTTAAAAGTTTGCGGATTGACGCAAATGCGAGTCACGCCGAAATCCTTTGAAAGGCGCAATTTTTCTTCCGTAAAAACGTCGGGTCTGCCCGCTTCCACAGTGAATTCGGGGATTTTTCCAAAGGTTGAATTTACTGCGGCGTAAACCTTTTCAAGGTCGGCGGCTTCCAACACAAACGGCGTTCCGCCGCCTATGTACACGCTTTTTACGTTGGTTACAATTTGCTTTAAACTTGCAATTTCACGCACAAGGCATTCGATATACTTTTCAACGTAGCCCTGCGTTTTATCTATCGGCGCGGTGATAAAGGAGCAATATTCGCACTTTGTAGGGCAAAACGGAATGCTTATAAACACGTCCTGACCGCTGTTTGGCGCGTAAACGTTTTTCTGCGCGTTTAACACGTTGCGGACAAGGGCGGTGTTTTCCGCGCTTACGTCCATTTGCTTAAAAAGCGGTTCAAAGTCGCGCCCGCAGGCAAGTTCGCCGTAGGCAAGTTTTGTGGGTCTTATGCCCGTAAGAGCGCCCCAGGGCAGAGCGCCGTACTTTTGCGAAAGCACTTTGTAGAAGGCGAGCTTTGCGTAACGCTTTGCATATCTTTTAAACTCGGTTTCGTCTTCCACCTTTTGCTCGGTTTCAAAGTCGTAAAAATTTCCGCAATATTCGATACAGTTAAAAAACTTATCTCCGCCGTGTGAAAAATAATGTGTAAAATCTTCTTCTTCGCAATTGAATGCGCGGAGAACGTCCATTATTTCGGGGCGGAGATATTCGCTGTTTGTTGTAAGCATTTTATACCTTTACGTATGGATTGTTTTCGCGCTCGAAGCTCAGCGCGGTGTCTTCGTCGTGACCGCAGTACACTTTGTATTCGCCCTTTAAAGCGAACAGTCTTTTTACGCTGTCTATAAGTTGCGCGCCGTTGCCGGTGGGCAAGTCGCACCTGCCTACGCCGAGCCTGAAAAGCGTGTCGCCCGTAAAAAGACAATCTTCTATAAGGTAGCAAACGCCGCCTGCGGTGTGTCCGGGCGTTGCGATTACTTTTATTTTTATGCCGCAAAATTCAAGCTCTTCGCCGTCGGAAAAGGTGCGGGAAATTTTAAATTCGGGTATATACACGCCGCCGAAAAGCCCCCTGTTTTCCGCGCTGAAAATGAGCGGGGCTTCTTTTTCGCCGCAACAGATTTTTGCGCCTTTTTCAGAAAACCTGCCGCATCCGCCCACGTGGTCAAAATGCCCGTGCGTAAGAAGTACGTATTCGGGGACGAGATTTTCGCGTTCGCAGACAGAATACACTTGCGGCTGCGCGCAGTCTATCACGACTGCCGTTTTGCCGTCCGCCGTCAGAACGTAAGAATTGCTTGCAAAACTCTGCGGGGGAACTTTAATTACTTTCACTTGGTGGTCCTGTAAACGTCTATAATTCTGCTATCCTTTTTAAGGCGCTTTATCAATAGGTCTATGTCGGAGCGTTTGTTAAGTTTTATCCTGATTTCAAACTCCGCACGCCTGTCTTTGTTCAGTCTGCCGTTGATTGACGTCATTGAAAGCCGCATAGTTGAAATTTCGGCGGTTACGAAGGCTATAAGCCCTTCTTCGTCGGTGGCGATTATCTTTATGCCCGCGACAAACTCGCTGTCGACCGCGCCCGTCCACTGCGCGGGCTGAAGCCTTGCGGGGTCTAAATCGTCAAGGTTCGAACAGTCGGCGCGGTGGACTATTACGCCCCTGCCGCGCGAAACGAAACCCAATATTTCGTCGCCCGGAACGGGGTTGCAGCACTGCGCAAATTTTACGAGAAGTCCCGTCATTCCCTTGACGGTTACCGTTCCCGCGTTCGTGTGGCGAAGCGTTTCCGACTGCAACTTTTCGGGAGCTTTGGGCATTTCCTTTTTATAGTAGTCTATAAGTTTGAAAATGA
>CAOMHR010000108.1 GCA_948482865.1 Christensenellaceae bacterium | reverse complement strand
CCGTTATACCAATCGAGTACGCGACTATTGAGCTAACGCCCGAACCGCGCCCCGGACCTACGGGGATGCCCTGCTCCTTTGACCAGTTAATAAAATCCCAAACTACAAGATAATAGTCGGCATAACCCATACCGCATATAATATTCAGTTCATACTCGGCACGGTCAAGTTCGCGCTGCGACAGTTTATCGCCGTAACGAACCTTTAAACCTTCAGCGGTCAATTTTTTTAAATATTCTACCGCAGTTGAACCGTCCTGCGGCGTATATTCCGGAATCAACGTAGTATCCTTTACAGGATAGCCGTTTTTAAGATTAAACGCAGGCTCTGTTACCTTATCGGCAATAACGCGCGTATTGGATATTGCTTTCGGCAAATTAGGAAACAGCGCCGCCATTTCGTCGCCCGTTTTAAAATAAAATTCTTCGGTTGAAAATTTCATTCGCTTGGGGTCGTCAAGCTGCTTTTTCATCTGAATACACATAAGGACGTCTTGAAGCTGCGCGTCATCCTTCAAAAGATAATGAACGTCATTGGTTGCTACAAGTTCAACCCCTGTTTCATTCGCCAGTTTTATAAGGAGCGGTAAAACTCTCTTTTCTTCTTCAATGCCGTGGTCCTGAATTTCTATGTAAAAATCTTCACCGAAAGTATTTTTCAAATCCAACGCCATTGCTTTTGCACCGTCGTAGTCGCCTGAAAGCAATCTGCGCGGTATACCGCCAGCAAGACACGCAGAAAGGCAAATAACCCCTTCGGAATGCTCTTTCAAAACTTTATAGTCTATTTTCGGCTTATAATAAAAACCGTCGACAAACGCCATTGAATCCAGCTGAACAAGATTAATATAGCCTTTTCTGTTTTTTGCCAAGAGAATGAGATGCTCTGCGGTGTTTGAAGTTTTATCCGCCATATCTCTCGTCATATAAAACTCACAGCCTATGATGTATTTCAAGCCTGCGACTTCCGCCTTTTCGGCAAATTGCAAAGTTCCGTACATATTACCATGGTCGGTTATGCAAACGGTATCTATTCCGTTCTGCTTGCAGTATTGTATTAAGTTGTCAATTTTGCACGCACCGTCCAATAACGAATATTCGGTGTGCAGGTGAAGATGTACGAAATCTGTCATTTTTATCAATCCTTGTCCAGCGATTTAGCAAGATCTAAAATTTTTCTCATTCGGTGATTAATGCAACTTTTGGAAATCGAAAGCCTGTCGGCAAGTTCCTGTATCGACGCATTTTTATCGGCAAGTCTGGCTTCGGCGACTTCAAAAAGCATTTTATTTAAACTTTGAAGTCCAACTGTATCGCCTATAATTTCAATTGCTCGCACCTGGTTTACAGATGCGGTTACTGTTTTATCAATATTTGAAACCGAGCAGTTGTTTACCCTGTTTGCGTTGTTTGTCCTGTCCTTCAACTCAACTATTTTATTTAATTTTTCCAAGCAGTTATCTGCGGATAGCACATGCAAAATATCTGAAATAACTTCCTTACTTTTTACGTAAACGACTGCGGAATCTTTACGCCCGACCAGTTTTGCAAGAATTTCAAACGAACATAAAAGTTCGCAAAAATCACTTGCCGCTATTTTATTAGAAAAAACAATTTCAAAATGATAACCCGTTCTGCTCAGAACACTTTCTTCCGGAAGTGTACAACTTCCGCCGCCTAAAAACACGCCTTTTATATACGCAGCTTTACAACAGTCTTTTGCAATTACTTTTTCGCTTATTCCAAAACTCAGGCTTTTACCGTCACTACTGTTTTTTAATATTCCCGTATCGGAAAGAAATTTTTCCGCGTCGTCACCCAAGCACTCAAAGGTCAACTTGTCCCTGCCGCTTAAAATATCGAATTTTGCGCCCGTAACATTTAAACTCAGCCCAAACTCTTCTTCAAGCATATCTGAGAAATATTCTGCAGTCCCTTCGTTTTCAGTAGTAATTTCAAACCCGAATTTTCCCTGTTTTGAAATAACGCTGCCGCTGGTTCTTATAAAAGCAGAAAGCGCGGCAAGTTTACAACACTTGTCGCCAATCGGGTTTTTAATAATTTCATTTTTTATTTCTTCGGTAAAGTTCTGCATATCACAATTTTTCTGCTTTGTAGGCTCTGAACCTGAATTTAGGCAGTCTGCCGTCAATATTATCAATTTGCTCGGGCGGAACGCTTGCTTCCGACAAAAGCTCTTCGGCAATTTTAGTGTCGCCTATTCTGGATGCGGAATGCGCGTCTGAATCAATCACAAACCGCACGCCCGTAGAAGCCATAAGATTTAACTCTTCCGCTGAAACGTGTCTCTTCTTAGTATTTATTTCAATATATGTGCCATAATCGCTACAGCATTTTGCAACTTCTTTCAAATCGCAAAAACACTTATAATTTATATGGGTCAGAATATCAACGGGATTACTTTTAACAACGTTTATATACGCCTTCGTAGTATTTGCAATAACCTTGTCCGACGGCTTTTTCCCAAACTTGTACGCCATATAATTTTTAAACATTACGTCACGCATATCGGAAAAACTTTTAAATTTCACCACTTCGTGTATTCCGCAAAGGAATATATCAAAGTACTTTAAATCGCTCTCAGTCATATCCGAATGACCGTTAACAGATATTAAATTACTTTCCATTCCCATTAAAATTTTAACGCCCGTAAGTTTTTCCGCTTCAATTATTTCCGACCGAAGCGCGGCAAGATTTTTTCGTTTAAGACCGAAAATGATATGATTAAAGCCGTGGTCGGTTATAGCTATTTCTTTTATTCCTTTTGACTTTGCCGCAAAAGCGTTTTCAAGCACCGTATTTTTCCCGTGGGAATAGGGCGTATGTGTATGATAATCACCCGAAAGAATCATTGAAATCTCCTATGTAAACTACTTCCTCTTCAAGTAAAATACCCGTCTTATCAAGCACTCTGCGCTTTACTTCTTTAATAAGCGCATAAACGTCGGCAGAGCGAGCACCTGTGTTTAAAATAAAATTCGCATGGTCTCTGCTCACAGTAGCGCCGCCTATCGTCAGCCCTTTAAGCCCAGATTGGTCAATCAATTTTCCTGCGCTTATACCGCCGACGTTTTTAAATACACACCCGCAGCTCTTACCCTTTGGATGATTGCGTCTTTTCTCTAAATAATATGCAATATCCGTTTCAATATCTTTTTGCGATTTTTGGATAAAATTAAACTCCGCTGCAAGGATTATGCAATCAATGTCACGCATAATACTATGCTTGTTGCCAAATTGACATTCTTTATTTGTTAGAACCTTGAATTCGCTGTCAAAAATATAAACATTTTTAATATTTTCGCATATATACTTTCCTGCCGCGCCGCCGTTCATATAGACCAAGCCGCCGCAAGTCGCAGGTATGCCTACAAGATATTCAAGACCGCCAAACCCGTTAGCTTTGCAAAATTTTAATATGTTGGCAACCGTCGTCCCTGCAAAACACAGAAAACTTTCCTGTGAAGATTGACGCGTGCCCTGTAAATATTTAGTAGCAATTACTTCACCGTCAAATCCATCGTCTGCAACCAAAACGTTTGACCCGTTTCCAAGAGTTATAAAACTGTCGCCGCTTTGCTTCAGATATTTGTATACAGCTGCCGCTTGTTCGGGCGTTTCGGGATAATACACACTTTTAGCATTACCGCCGCAACCATAGGTGGTATGTTTTGTAAAGTTGAACCCGCTTACTTTTTTTACGCTTTTAAAAAGGGTATCAAGATTGTCTTCAATATTCAAATTGCCACCTATACTATAATATCATTTATTTTGTTTTTTTTCAATTATTTAAGCAGATTTTTCAACATATTTATATCGCCGTCCGAAACAGCCTGATTTATCTTTTGCCTTGCACTTTCACTTATCGGACTAGTCAATTTATAAGCATAATTCACGCCTTCCATAAGTTTCATTTCGTCTTCATACAAACCAGTACGCTTACTCATCATACCGACTCTGTTAACTTCGTCTGTCTTACTCAACAAATATCCGCAAAATCTTTTTGCTAAAGTTGCTCTGTCGCCCTGAGCCGTAACAGAAATATTTTGGTACAAATCATTAAAATCAGATACAGGCTTTATCGTAAAATTTTTACCGCGCATTTTCAGTCTGAAAATATCGCGTTGAGTCCCTAACAAATATTTATATTTACCGTTTATAAGACTCACATAAGCTGCTGTACTTTTTTCATATTCAGCACCCGAAATACCGCAAAATAATGCCGCCGCACCGACAAAATTATCTTTACCTTCATTTATAACAGTATTATTTGCATCAAGGTCTGTAAAATCGGCAGACGTATCAAGCGACAGCAGGCAATAACCGCCATGGCACCAAGTTTCATAACTCTTAATATAATTTTCAATTCCGTATATTCCTGCGCCGTAGGAAATTAAATCAGGAACATTACCTTTTTCAAGATTAAAACGTGCAGCGTCTGCGGAAAGCGATACTACCGAAACATAGCTTCCGCCGTTTGCCGCAAATTCATCGCCTATATTCTGCAAAAAATCCGCACGCGAACCTTTTCCACCTTCAAACGAATCAATTTGCCAGACTTTTAATACCGACCTTTCGTCAGTAGAAGCGCTGCCGCCCGTTTTGTTAAAAGCAAGACACGGCACGGCAATGCAAACAGAAATACAAACTGCAAAGCAAACCGCTAATTTTATTTTAGGCAAAATTTTAAGTAAAAATTTCTTCATATAATATTTTACTTAACAATTTGCCCAAAAATTCATAGAGGAGTATCCGAAAACGAATACCCCTCCCGCCTGTCCTTCAAAAAGACAGGCGTCAATCTGAAAAACAAGCTCTATATTAAAGCGTTTCCGCTTGTAAAAATATTTTGGGTAGTTTTTTTCAGATTATTCAAAATAAATTTAAGCGGTACAAAATCCGTACCGCTTAATTTAAAATATCTTATTTGTTGCTGTCAAACGTATCGTAAAAACCGTCGATATCAAACAGCCTTCCGTCATCCAACTGTTCATTGCGGGACTTCCCGCTTTTGGTAGTGTCTACGGTAGTTGTAGTCGTAATTACAGCATTGGACGGATAACTTGCCGACGTACTTGCAACGTTAGGTTTCTGCTCTTCCTGCGGCTCCTGAACAGTTTCCGCAACAGGCACGGCATAATTGTTAGCAGCTATGTTTTTAACAAATGCCGCCATTATCGCGCCCATCATTTCGGCAGAATTATCCTGAGCCGGCTGACCGTTTTGTGTAAGTTCGCGCGCCCCTTGCACATTTGCAGGCATAGAAATTTGCGCAGGCGTTTGCTTACCGTACATACCGTCGGCACGCAACTTTGCAAATTCAAGTTCCATCTCCCTTCTGAGCGCCGTAACTTCTCTTTCGGAACGCTGTTCTTCACGCATAGAACGAACATCTGCTCTCAAATCAGAGAATTCTCCGCTATGACCGCCGCCCATCGGCATCATAGGCAACTGCTGTTGCATAGAAACGGGCATCATCTGCGGTTGCATTTGTTGCTGCATGGGAACGGATATATACTGTTGCTGCGGCTGTTGCGGCATAGGCAGGTTAATATACTGCGGTTGCACAGGTTGCTGATTTGAAATTTTATCGTTAATTCTTGCAATTTCCGCTTCTATTCTTGCCAATGCGCTATTGTCGATAGCTTGTTGCACCGTTTGCGGCTGTTGCTGTTGTTGCACTGCCTGCGGTACTGCCGTAGCTACGCTTGCTATTCCCGCGCCGC
>CAOMHR010000107.1 GCA_948482865.1 Christensenellaceae bacterium | reverse complement strand
TTTCTTTGGGAACAGCCGTAAGCTGTTCTTATGCGCTTCAAGTTAGTTTCGGGATAAAATGCCCTTACTTTTTCGTCAATTACTGAAGCAATATTTTCTACACTTGACTCGTGCAAAGCCGAGTAAAGCCCCAGCATATCCTCGTACGAAACAGCCCTAAAAATATTGGCATATCTCCTTGACGACCACCATTTATAATAGCACACCGCCCAACCGCACCAATACTGTGCGCTGCGACTAAACTTCTCGCTTGGTTCGACAGCTAATTCTTTGCCGGTAATTTCGTAGACACATTCAATAGCAATTTCTATACCACTCTTTCCTGAGATATAGCTTGCTTCGCCATTTTCAATTTTTCTACAAGCTGTACTGGCAACAAACATCTTAACGAACTCAGTACCGTCTATTTGGCAATCTTTTATAGCATAGTCAAAAGCATCGCCCATTTTATCCATAAACCTATGAAGTTGCGTTTCAGAATAAGGCTTTGGTTTCATAAAAGTAATTATATCACATAGAAGCCCGTCCGTCAATATTAAGCCATAAATTTATATCACCATAGTGATACAAAAACGCGGGTTTCCCGCTTGTTTCGAGCGAACGAAGTGATGGGTCGAAAATACCACTTTGTGGCATTTTCCTTATCCTGCTTGGGCATTAAAAATAATACCATTTTTGCGCCACTTTTTTGGGATAAAATTTTATCGTAAATATTTTAAAATATGCCTTTGTTTGTCAAGTTTCTATGTTATAATAATCGCATGGATAAGTTAGCGTATCATTTCAACAAGAAAAAGAAACCTGCGAAAACTGACGGTAAATTTCTTTATTACTACCCTTGCGAAGCTGAAGATAACCCCGACGTTTGGTTCGGACCGAAGGCATATATTGTCATTGAAGTAAGCGAGCAAGAATGGGAAGCATTATTCGAGTTGGACAGACTGGAATATAACAATACCCACAAGTATCAACGCCATACAAATAGGATTTCGAATAAGGACGAAGACGAGCTTACTCCCAAGCAACAGCAACGCAGAATAGATAAGGACGTTCTCTTTAATGTACTTGTGAATGAGCAGATTGACAGAGATATTCTTTTAGGTAATCTGCCGCATAAAGACAGAAAAATATTAGAAGTTATGGCGGACGGCAACACGAAACAACAAGCCGCCGATGAACTTGAAGTTACGCAAGGATATATTTCCTCTGCACTCAAAAAGGCAAACCGCTCTGTGGATGATTACGTGTTCAAAAATGGAACTCGCTCTGATATCGTATGGCATTGCTGGAACAGGTTTATAAATCAAAGAGAGATGCCTTATTTCCTTGATGTGGAGATAGAATTTGTTCTCCGCAAGCTGTTATGTGATTTGATACCATTCACTCATTGGTTTTACAGCTTTGGCGAGTTGTGCCGTTATATATTGACTTTTTACTTTTTTGATAACGAGAAAATGGATGATGAGATTTCCGATTATTTAAAAAATGCAAACGAGGACGATAGAAAACATTATGAGGATTACTACGGGGATCAACCTTCTATTGTCGGTACGGTCTATATAAGACTTTGCAAAGAAATGGATAGAAGAAAAAGTATAGGGCTACACGAATCGGACAAGTTCTATACAAGCATATTTTCTGCGATAGAAAAGATTACAAAAAGATTGAACATGGGCATGGAAGAATATCTTACACAACGTTTTTACCCTTATGTAGCAAAATGGCGGAATAGACGGTTAAGACAGTTTTACAAGGCTTATACGGGTAAAAATCTATCCAAATAAAAATTTTTTAGAAATTTTCTTATTTTAGTAATATTTTCGGCGTTCTCGTGGCTTATATAGTGAGGAACGTTAAGTCGGCTCTTGAACAAAGAGCCGACTTTTGCTTCCCTTAGAAAATCCGCATCCATGAGCAGAAATAAATTAAGGAGGTGAAAATGAATAATTATCTTTGGAACAAGAAAAACGTAGATTTGTTGCCGGACGAAATTGCACCGTGGAAACTGCCACGGGACAAGCACGCAACTATTTCCGTATTAACTCACACTATGCAGGAATTACAAACCGTGGACGATTACCTTTCGAGATGCGAACGGGAATTCGAAATTGAGTACTTAAAGTTATTACATAACACAACCGAACAGGCTTGGAAAGTAGCGATGGATAAATTGAACGCACAGTTCAATAAACGAAAGCGCAACGTAGTTTTGGAATGTCTTCAAGTCGGCGGAAACAAAGAATTCTGGGACAGTTTCCCGAATGAGTATGAAATTGGAGGTTACTTTAAAAAGTGCTATTCCTTTGCTGTGGACAAGATAGGTTATCTCGGTACAGATAAGAACATTATCTGTGCTGTAATAATTACCGAGCCGAACAGGCGCAATCTATTTGTCTACTACTTACCGATAACACCTAAATGGCAAGCGAAGATTATGAGTAAAGAGAAAAACGATTACGGCACACTTTTGCAGTTGACCGATGAAAACGGAGAACCGCTTTATCGTGAAAAAGAAAACTTTGACAGTCCTCTTCTATGCCGTACAGAGTTTTGGAAACAGCGTGGTGGAACAACTTCGTTTTTTGATTTGCAGGAAGACTTCTATAACAAAGTTTCCGAAAAGTACGGTGCAGTGCGAGGCAAAAGCATTTCGCCTTTCAGAAGCACTTGTCTTGAACAGAAAAAGCGTTTCGGAAGATACGAAGATGATAAGTACGACTTTATTCCCGATTTCGACGACTTACCATACCGCTATTAAAAAATTTAGTATTTTTAAATAGACCCTTGACTTTTTACGTCAGGTCGTTATAATCGTATTAACATTCCGCAGGCGGAGTATGACGGACAGCTCCCTCCGTTTGCACAAAATAATTTTTTAGGAGGAAAACAGTTTTGAAAAGAGAACATAGTATTCTTAACTATAATGGCGCGGTAAAATAAAAAAACTGACTGTCCGAATAAGGATACTTGACAGACATCGAATTACAAAAAGTATTCAATGCAATTAAGTACATGCCGTCCGAGAACGAGCGGGACGAAGTTACGCAGATTAAATTGAAAGCGGCTTCGGAAAGCATAACTCTGGACAGGTTGAAACAACTAACTAAAAGGGAAACAAGAGTTGATTTTAAGGAAACCGCAACAAACGGATTTATCAAATTCAAACCTAAGGAGATAAATTCTATGTCGGACTACTTAAAGAAATTATTTACCATAAACGACAAAATCGTAACCTACCGCAATGTGAATGGCTTGTACCAAGCGCGGTTCCGTAGAGACGGTTACAATATCGAGGTTGCGTCCAAGAGCTTCGATATAATGAGACAAAAATTCTTGGACAAGTTGCTTGCCGCAGAAAAGGCAAAGCAAAACGCAGGTTACCCCCTATTTGCAGACTTCATAAACGATTGGCTTAAAGTCAAGAAGCAAACGGTTAAAGAGACGACTCACAAAAGCTACGTCAACTTGCTGTCGCACAATATTCTGCCGAAGTTCGGTCATTACCACGTCAACGAAATAATGAGAAAAGATATTCAGGACTTTCTGTTTGAACTGACGGACAGCGGCAAAAATCGCACCGCACAGAAACTGAAATTACTTTTATCTGCAATATTTGACGTAATTGCCGAGGACTACGGCATAAAAACGCCGATGGCAAAAATCGTACTTTCGCACTACGAAGTCAAGAAAGGCAAGGCGTTTACCAAAGCCGAAGAGAAAACAATAATTGACTTCTGTAAGGAAAATCTGCACTATGCCGGCAACTCCGCTATTCTTACCCTACTCTATACGGGTATGCGCGTGGGCGAGCTGGAAACGATAACTTATGACGACACGTTTATTTACTGCGAATCGGAAAAGACGAGAAAGGGCTATGCAAAAGTAATAAGGCAAATACCCATATCGCCGATGCTGAAAAAAGTTTTGCCGTTAATCGATTTGGAACAGGCAAAAGCGACTAATCGCTATACAATTCGAGACGCGCTGAAACGGATATTTCCTGAAAGACATATCCACGAACTGCGTTACAGCTTCATTACGAGAGCAAAAGAATGTGGGTGCAACCCCGAACTTGTTATGAAATGGGCAGGACACGAGTTTGACTCGGACGTAAAGACTTCGCGAGTGGACAGAGGCTATACAACTTATTCACAAGAGTATATCTTGCAAAAAATTAACAAAATAGACTATGAACTGTAAATAACACACAAAAACACCTGTTTTGGGCTGAAATCGGGCAAAAACCACTTCCCAATTACTTCCCAAAGATAACAAAACGGGAGAAATTTTGTGAATTTCTCCCGTTCTGCTGCGTGTATTGACCGAAACTCCCCATTTTTGGGGGTTGAACGATAGGCATTTGACCAAAACTCCCCTTTTCCAACACCACAAAAAAATCCCACCACCCTATAGAGGTGAGATTTCAAGAAATCAAGATTACATTTATGGTTGCAACCTTATCGCCATATCCGCAAGGTTGCAATCTTATTTTTTATATTGCACCCTTTAAGAATACCACTTTTACAGATAAATTGCATTCTTATTAGGGTTTTGACTCAGTTCAATTCTTGAATTATTCTATTGATTTCATTCAAGACACAATCATATATTTCTTCCTTTCGCTCATTGTCAATTTCTGTCATATGCCCATCCACCCGATAGCTAAGCGGCGATGCCCTATCTTTTAAAAGTTCCTCTTTGTATTCTTCTAAAATTTCTTTTTCTTTTTGATTTGAAGCTACAGATTTCCTATATCCTAATTCTCTTTTCTTTTCCTTGCTGGTTGGCTCATTATTATAGTTATCGATTTGATATATTGCTTGTGCCAATGCTTTTCTGTTATATTCATATCCAAGCGCAAAAAGTTCTTCAAACTTCATTTTTAATCTCCTAAAAATCATTTGTAGTTTTATTCAGTCAGTAAAGTTTTTAATGCTGCCAACCAAAGTTTTGCTATTTGTTTATGTCCTTTTTTTGTAGGGTGGCAATAGTCCAAAGTTTCGTAGCACTCACCCGATTGTGCTATGTCTGCCAGCAAGCAACCTTCCTCTTTTGCAACCAATCTTATTACGTCATTATAGCGTGCATCCGCTCGAATGTAACGTTCTTTTTCGTCCTTTTTGTATCCTATCAACAACGTGCCGCACACGATTTTAGTCGTAGGGTAATTGTTTTTTAATTGCCGCAGCATAACCCTATATGCCCCATAGAACCCCATTGTGTTCTCTGGCTCATTCAACCCAAGTTTAATCTCATACCCCCTGTCATTAGTCCCCATATAAATGAGAATAATGTCCGGGGCAGATTCGCTATGCAGATTTGAGCATCTCTCTTTTGAGCAAGCCGATGACTCAAATACTCCAGCGACCAAACTTCCCGAATATGAATCATTTATGCACAGCTCTCCGCCAATGCCGTCTATAACCTGTTTCCACCAGGTGTCGTTTACACTGTCAATTTCGTTGTCGTATGACTTGTCTTCTTTATAATATACTGGGTAACCATAAGGGTTGAATCCCATATACGTAGATATGGAATCACCAAGGATAGAAACCTTCTTTTGGGGGGCATTACCCATCGCCAACCCTCCTATGCATATTTTTGGACAGTCGTTTACTTGATTTGTGCATATTTTTGGACACTTATCGGAATTTTCGCTTTGAGACTTCCAATCAGCTATAGCTTTCTCAACCTTAGGAATGTTAGCTTCCATACACACATCCGCAACTGGAATAAGTCCAGTGTACCGTGAAATCTGAAATTTAAAGGCGGCTG
>CAOMHR010000106.1 GCA_948482865.1 Christensenellaceae bacterium | reverse complement strand
GGCGTGCAGTTCCACCCCGAATTCAAGTCGCGCCCGCAGTGCGCGCACCCCATTTTCCGCGAATTTATAAAGCACGCGGTAAAATACGCCAATAAAAAATAACGGCGTAAACATCGGTTTGACAATAAATTAAGGCTGTCCCGAAGGAGCAGTGGTAAAATGAATTTCAACAAAAATTTTAACGATATAGCCGAAAACTATCTTTTTGCCGAAGTAGCTGAAAGAGTAGCGGCATACGCGAAAGCCAATCCCGATAAAAAGGTTTTGAAACTTGGTATCGGAGACGTGACCCTTCCGCTTGCGCCCGAAGTGATAAAGGCGCTTCATTGCGCGGTTGACGATATGTCCAAGGCTGAAACTTTTAAGGGTTACGGTCCTTACGAAGGTTATGAATTTTTGCGTCAGAGTATTGCGGATTACTATTTATCCAACGGCGTAAATTTGCAGCTTTCGGAAATTTTCGTGTCCGACGGCGCGAAGTCCGACCTTGGCAATATACTTGATATTTTTTCAAAGGACAACAAAGTTCTGGTTCCCGACCCCGTTTATCCCGTATACGTGGATACAAACCTTATGGCCGGCAGAAAAGTCGCTTTTATGGACGCTACGGCGGAAAACGGTTTTTTGCCTATGCCCGATGAAAATACGGACGCGGATATAATTTACCTTTGTTCGCCCAACAACCCTACCGGCGCGGCGTATACCAAAGCGCAGCTTAAAGAATGGGTTGATTACGCAAACAGGCGCGGCGCGGTAATTTTGTACGACGCGGCTTACGAATGTTTTATTTCGGATAAAAATCTCGCCCGCTCCATTTATCAGGTGGAAGGGGCGAAATCCTGCGCGATAGAGTTTTGCTCGTTTTCAAAAACTGCGGGCTTTACGGGAACGCGCTGCGGCTACACCGTAATTCCGCACGGGCTTGAAAAGGACGGTTTTTCTGCCAACAGGCATTGGTTCAGGCGGCAGGCTACCAAGTTTAACGGCGTGCCGTATATCGTGCAGAAGGGTGCGGCTGCCGTGTTTACCGCGCAGGGACAAAAAGAAATTCTGCAAAACATAGCTTACTACAAGCGCAATGCAAAGATAATTGCCGGCTGTATGGATAAACTCGGTATCTGGTACACGGGCGGCACAAATTCGCCGTATATATGGTTAAAGTGTCCGAACGGTTTAAAGAGCTGGGAATTTTTCGATTACCTTTTAAGTAACGCGCAGGTTGTCGGAACGCCCGGCGCGGGCTTCGGTAAAAACGGAGAATGTTACTTCCGTCTTACCGCGTTCGGCAGCGAAGAAACTACCGCTCAGGCAGTACATAGAATTGAAAAACTTTTAGTCAGATAAATTTTGGTGTTAAATGTCAGATAATTACAAAAGGGGCGCGGGCGTTCTCTGCCATATATCGTCCCTTCCCAATAAGTACGGAATAGGTTCTTTGGGCAAAGAAGCGTACGAGTTTGCCGATATTTTGAAAAAATCGCACGTAAAGTACTGGCAGGTTCTTCCCGTCCCGCAAACGGGTTACGGCGACAGTCCTTACCAGTCGGTGTGTTGCAATTCTGGCAATCCGTATTTTATAGATCTGGAAAGTCTGAAAGACGAAGGACTGATAGACGCGGAAGAATTGCAGTCTGCGGAAGCCCCCGCAGGCAAAATAAATTATGCCGCGCTGTATGAAAGCAGGTACAAAATTCTGCGCCTTGCTTACGCCCGTTTCAATTTAAGGGACGTTGAGTTTGCCGCGTTTGTGGCAAGGGGCGAGTATGAAGATTACGCGCTGTTTATGTCCCTTAAAGAAAGGTTCGGCGAGACGTTCGATTGCTTTCCCGAAGCGTACAAGCGCAAGGAAAATCTGGCTATGTACGATTTTAAACAGTCGGTCTATAAGAGCGATTACCTGTTCTGGCAGTTTGTACAGTTCATATTTTTAAAACAGTGGAAAAAGTTTAAATCTTACGTCAATTCGTTGGGAATTAAAATTATAGGCGACTTGCCTTTGTACGTCGCGTACGATTCTTGCGACGTCTGGGGACATCCCGAATTTTTCCGTCTGGACGAAGATTTGAAGCCCGTTGCCGTCGCGGGAGTTCCGCCCGATTATTTTTCGGAAAAAGGTCAGCTGTGGGGCAATCCGCTGTATGACTGGGACGCGCTTTCCGCAGCCAACTACGACTGGTGGATTGAACGTATGCAAAAGGCGGCGGAGCTTTACGATATAATAAGGATAGACCATTTCCGCGGGCTTGAAAGATATTACGCAATCCCCGCAGACTCGCAGACGGCGGAAGAAGGCGTCTGGCTTCCGGGTCCCGGTATGCGCCTTTTTAAC
The DNA here is from genome assembly GCA_948482865.1 of Christensenellaceae bacterium. Taxonomy (GTDB): domain Bacteria; phylum Bacillota; class Clostridia; order Christensenellales; family Borkfalkiaceae; genus Coproplasma. Next base: position 3,463 of record CAOMHR010000106.1, on the reverse strand, counting down.
GAAATAAGAAGGCGGTTGGGCGATCTGGAAATTATAGCCGAAGATTTGGGAATACTTGACGCAGGCGTGCATAAATTGCGCGCGCGCACCGGTTTCCCCGGAATGAAAATTTTGCAGTTCGCTTTCGACGGAAACGAAGAAAACCCCTATCTGCCCAAAAATATTGAAGAGAATTCGGTGGTTTATACGGGTACGCACGACAACGACACAACTCTCGGCTTTATAAACGAGATGACGGAAGAAGAGTTCAGGCAGTTCAAAACCAAACTCCGTTCCGCGCTTTCGGACGTGGGGGCGGTGTTCCCTATGGTTTCGCGCGAAGACGCGGTTCTTGCGCTTGACGCATGCGCGCTGGCTTGTAAGGCGAAAATAGCGATAATACCCGTGCAGGATGTTCTTACGCTCGGTACGGACGCGAGAATGAACGTGCCGTCAACGCCGTCGGGCAACTGGCAGTTCAGGCTGGAAAGTATGCCGGACAGACTTCACACGGCAATACTTAAAAGAAACATAGATAAATATAAAAGATAATAAAATCGTATTTTTTATAGATATAGGAATAAAGAATTGGGATTTTAAATGACAGTTAAAAGCTCTCGGACAAACAGTCCGAGAGCTTTTTATTTGTTTGATTTTTACTTACGACATTTCTTCCAAAATGCCATATGTGTTTTTGTATGGTACAATGCTTACAAATGTCTTTTGCTTCAAAAATTCAGCTTCTTTTCTTGTAAACCAAGAACGCGCCCATTTTATATGCGTTCCTTTATTATCGGTATATTTTACTTTCACGTAAAACCATAATAATCCAAGAATTTTTACGATTTCACCTTCAACTTCAATTTTTTCAACGTAATTACAATGCAACTTTTTTAATATATTTTTATCTAATATATTCCTGTATACCACCCGGTAAAAGAATAAATAAGACGATACACAAAGCAGACCGGTAAATACGCAAGCAAGTAATAAATGAGTTTGACTATTTTTTAAACGATAATTTAAAGATTCCAATGTGCCATAAGTACTATATCCATCAGTAGGGTCTATTATTATGGTTACTTTTTCACCTATATGATTAAGCGCATCTTTCTTTTGCGAAAACTGACCAACTATTCCAGAATATTCCGTACCGTCAGGTGCAATGTATGAATATAAGCATTCCCATGCTCTTTTTGTTGTGTGTGAATCGCCAGGCGAAATATCTATTTCTCTGACATCTACAATTTCAGCTTCAACTTCAATCCCATTTCTTAGCAATTTGTTATTATTATAATCGCTATAACACCAAATCCAAAAAATTATCGACAGTACGACGAATATTGCAAAAGCAACAGTTATAATTGCCTGATGAATTTTAAACGGTTTTTTAACTCCTATTTCACAGCTTGCCATAACTTCTCCGCGTTATTTCATCCAAGGATTTTTTCAAATGCCATTATGATTTGTATGGTAATTATATCACGTTTTTTTGTGTTTGCAAACAGTTCAAATTTAAAGTAAATTAGTTTTTTAGTATAATTGGCAAAATGAAGCCAAATTGAATTATCACTTGTCGTGCCGCAAATTACTTTCTCTTGTCGTAAATTTTATTACATATAAAAGGCGCGGCTTTAAACCACGCCTGATTCTTGTTCTCCTGCGACTTATTTTTTTCCTGCGGGAATTACGGTATAGCGTAAGCGCTGCTTTTATGGGAAAATTATTTTGCAAAAAGTCTGGTGCATAAAACGGTCATATCGTCGGAGACGACCTGCCCGCTCCTTGCAAGCGCGCCGGCAAGAATTTTGTCGGCAAGGTTTTGCGGGTTAAGCGGGTTCATTCCCTGCAAAAATTCGTACAAATCGGAATAGGAAGGGAAGGCGGAAGTTATTCCGTCGGACATAAATACCACAATGTCGCCGCTTTTAAGCTGCTCGCTGCAAACATTGGGACGCAGGTTATCGAGTATGCCCAGCGGCAGGCTCTGGCTTTCAAGCACTTTGATTTCGCCTTCGCGCACAATTACCCCCGCGGGCGAGCCTATTTTAACAAAGTCCGCAACGCCCGTGTTCAGATTTACTGCGGCAATGTCTATACAGGTAAACCTTTCGTCGCGGTTAAATGAAAGCAGTTTGTTAATCGTCTTCAAAACTGTGCCTTCGGGCATTTCCGCGCGGTAAAATGCTTCTATAAGCGAAATGGCGGTGGCGGAAACTTTTTTTGCGTATTCACCGCTGCCCATACCGTCAGACAGCGCCATGAGAAAACTGTGCTCGTTTATTCTTATGACGGAATGGGTGTCGCCGGAAACTTTTTCGCCGTTTTTGACCGCAAACGCCACGCCGAAAGCGGCGTCAAGCGCGGGCGGCGCACAGAAGATGAGACAGCTTTTTTCGCCGTCGTAGTTCAGTCTGTCCTTTAAAACATATTTCCTGTTTGTACAGTCGGAAATTATGTCGGTCACGGTTTTCAGGTTGATTTTGCCGCAAATTACGGCGCATATCTCCATATCGTCACCGCTTATATAAAGCTCGGGGCAGGATACGCCGCTTGAAGAAAGTTTTACTTTAATCTGCTCTTCCAGCGCGGAATACTCGCTGTAACTTTTACTAAGCTCTACCGCGCATGCCTTCATAACTTCGGCAATGCCACGCGCCTGGTCCGCAAGCAGAATTCTGCCGCTTTTAGCGTTTTCGGCTTCGGTCATATATCTGCGGTATTCGGCTATTACGGAGTTTAAAAGCGCAAGCAGGTCCGCGGGTTTTGCACAGTTCAACGTAACTTCGCTGGGCAAATCTATAAGGTTTACTTTCCCTTTTACGCACCCGGTGTCAATCAGTTTTCTGAAACCCGTATACACGTTTGTACCCGCGCATTTTTTTGCGCGGCTGCAATTTTTACAGCATTTGTCTCGCAGGTCGGAAAGCATTCTTGCCCGCGCGCCGCCTTCGTTCACGTCTTCATCCAGTGCATTGAAAGCGCACTCTATCTCGCGAAACACTTCTGAAATGCGGTACAGTTTTTCGCCCGTCCGCCGTCGGTTTCTCTCCACGGCGGTGTCCGGCAGAACTTCCTTTACGAGAAGCGAATTTTTAAGTTTGGTGAAAAACGAAGCGGGCGGTATTGCGGGCAGGGTCATAAATACAAGAAGCAATACCGACCTGAACACGATAAGCCCGGCAGAGCAGTCAAAACCGCCCGTAAAGTACAGATATACGGTTGCGGCGGCTAAGGTTACAATACTGGGAAATATTCTGCCCGCGTTTGAAAACAGCAGGGCAAGCACCGCGCCCGATAAATAGACTGTAAGCGGCATAGGATTGAGACTGACTACCGCAGGCGGCAGCGCAGCTACGAGCGCCGCTATGAGCGCCGCGGGCGAACGTGCGAGCCGTACGCAGAAAACAACAAGTCCTGCGGCGAACGCCGTATAAACAAAGCTCCCCGTAAGGTTGTAAAGCCCCGTGCCTATCGCCGTATA
>CAOMHR010000105.1 GCA_948482865.1 Christensenellaceae bacterium | reverse complement strand
CGGAATGGCGTTTATGCCTTTTTCGGGAGTGGAGCCGTGCGCGGATTTGCCGCGCGATATAACTTTGCCGTCGGCATATACGAGATTGTATTTTTTGAGTCCGGCTGCGTCTTCGGTCGCGGTAACTTCGCAAAAGTCGCAAACCATATTTGCGCGTTCTCCGCCCTGTAAACCGCAGAAATTCTTTGCCGCGGGGAATCTGAGTTCAATCTGTAAAATGCCCTTTTCGGCATAGATGACGGGGAAGTCCGCGTCTGGCGAAAAACCCGTTTCGGGCATGTGCGCGTGCGCCTTGTAATAGTCTATGCATGCCCAGCCGCTCTCTTCGTTGCAGCCCACAATCAGCTTTATTTTTTTGCGCGGTACAAAACCTTCGTCTTTAAGCGCTTTCAGGGCAAGAAGTGAGATGATTGCGGGACCCTTGTCGTCGGTCGCGCCCCTGCCCCAGATTTTTTTGTTTACACGGTCTATTTCGCCGCCGAATGGGTCGCGCGTCCAGCCGCTGCCTGCGGGTACGACGTCAAGGTGGGCAAGCACGGCAAATTCTTCACCGCTGCCGAATATGACTTCGCCCGCATACCCGTCGTAATTCTTTGTCTCAAAGCCGTAAGATTTTGCCAGATTTAAAAAGTATTCGAGACAGTCGTACGCGCCTTTTCCGAAAGGCATTCCCGAAACCGCGGGTTTTTGGGACGAGTCGAATTTAATTATTTCGGATATGCGTTTCAACGCTTCGTCAAACAGATTCATATTAGCCGCCTATTTTTAAAAAACTTACAAAAACATTATACAACTTTTATTTTTTATGGTAAAATATTTTAAACGGGTTATTGTAAATTTAAGCGGTTTTCAGTCGTTTTGTACGTTATTACCTGCTAAAAATCCGTAAACCGCCGCGGCGGCAATTACAAAAGAGAGGCAAAATTTAAAGTTGGAAAACAAGCACAGCGGTCACAGGAAGCGTATGTATGAAAAATTGTTGGGCGGCGATAAGCTGTTCGACCATGAAATTCTGGAAATGCTTTTATACAGCGTGTACCGTCAGAGCGATACCAACGGAATTGCCCACGACCTTCTTAACAGGTTTATATCTTTAAAAGGCGTAATTTCCGCAGACCCGCAGGAGCTTATGACGGTTAAAGGCGTAGGCGAGTCAGCCGCGTATTTTATTGCCTGCGTGGGCAAATGTTTTGAAAGGGTAACTTCGGTTGAATGGCTTGTTTCTCTGAAGACCAGGGAAGAAATTAAAAAATTCATAAAGATGCGTTTCCGCGGCAAGCCCGAAGAATATCTTGAGTTGTATCTGCTTACAAAGAGCAGCAACGTAAAGCGGGTGGTGACTTTTACGTCGCAGGAAACGAACAGAGTGGTTTTGACCGCGGAAAAGATTGTTGAAATTATTTCGCTTGTAAAACCGCACCGCATAGTTGCGGCGCATAACCATACCAACGGCAGTTCGCAGCCTTCGGAAAACGATTTTGTTTTTACCAAAGAATTGCAGATGATTTGCAGTATGAACAACGTTGATTTGGTTGACCACTATATTTACGCCGGCGACGACAATATTTTCTGTTTTTCGGACAGCGGGTATTTGGAAGACATAAAAAGCGCCTTTTCAATGGATAACGTGATTAAATGGATAGAGAAGTCAAACTGAATTTTAAAGACCAGAAATTTGCAAAGTATATTAAAATAGTGCTTATTGCGGTGCTGGTAATAATAGAAATTATAATATGCGCCCAGCACGTAGGCAAGCGCGGCGGCGTGCCGTTTATCATTGCCATAATAGTGTGCTGTCTTTTGTTGGACCTGTTTGAAGCGCTGAACTGCTTTGTCATAAAAAAGTATGCGGCAAAGATTGTTTTTTACGCGCTGGACGCCGTATTGCTGCTTGCGATATGTTTGCTTACGGGCAACTCGTATCTGTCCACGCTGTATTGTCTGGTGCTTACACAGTTTTACCTTACTTTTGACGACGGAAAAATAAACACCATTCTGTTTATCGTAAGCTGCGGGCTTTTCGTTATATCGTTCGTGTGCGGCTGGGTGGTGGTAAACAAAGGAGCTTCGCTGTACGAAAGTATCGTGCAGATTTCGGGCAGCTGCGTCTTCGGCGTGTTCATTCTGGGAATGCACTTTGCGGTAGTCAGTTTCCTTTTAAAGTTTTACAACAACAACTTAAAGCTCAGCCTTGCGCTTAAAGAAGCGGACGAAAGCAAGGCAAGGCTTGAAGCGGCGTACGAAAAGATTTCGGAGACCGCCGTATACGAAGAGCGCAACCGCATTGCAAAGGATATTCACGATAACGCGGGACACAGTATGACCACCGTCATAATGCAGACCGAAGCGGCTAAACTATTAATCGACAGCGACCCGAAAGAAGCGAAGAACAGAATTATTTCGGCAAACATTCAGGCGAAAAACGCGCTTGAACAAATGCGCGAAAGCGTTCATCTGCTTGCGGGCAGGGCGCAGACCCAGACTCTCAGGGCAGAGTTTGAAGAGATAATTGCCCAGACCATTGACGGGACCGAGCTTAAAATACGCTGCGATTTGGAAGATTTGCAGGCTGACGAAGAAGAGCGCCGCTTTTTATGCAACACTTTAAAAGAGTGCCTTGCAAACGGCATACGCCACGGCAAAGCCACTACGTTTTATATAGAGCTTAAAAACGTTTTGTCCTGTATTAGCCTTTTGATTTCTGACAACGGTTGCGGTGTGGCGGGCGAAGTGTGCGAAGGGTTCGGGCTTAAAGGCATACGCGAAAAGACCGAAAAACTGGGCGGGCGCTGTTATTTTTCAAGCGAAGACGGCGAAGGTTTTGAAGTGAACATAACCATACCCTACCAAAAAAACAAGGAGTAATTATGATTAAAATTTTACTTGTGGACGACCAGAAAATTCTTGCGGAAGGAATGAAGAGCGTCCTTGAAACCTGCAACGAATTCAATGTTTGCGGTATAGCCTGCGACGGTTTGGAAGCTATTGCCCTTGCCGAAAAATTCAAACCCGACGTGGTCCTTATGGATATACGTATGCCCAATATGAACGGTGTGGTTGCAACCAAGCGCATCAAGGAAATAAACGCGGGTATCAAAATAATTATCCTTACCACGTTTGACGACAGCGACTATATTTTAAGCGCGATAAACAACGGTGCAAGCGGTTATCTTTTAAAGGATATAGGCTCTACCGCGCTTATAGACGCAATCAAAAACGCTTACGCGGGCGATACTATTCTGCCTTCGAAAATCGCAAAAAAAATCACTGCCGCGGCAATGATGGTTTCTTCCGACAAGGAAATAAAACTGAAAAAACTTTTCAACCTTTCCGACAGGGAAGTTGAAATTGCGCTTATGCTTAACGACGGGTTTTCAAACAGGCAGATAGCCGCCGCAATGAAACTTTCGGACGGAACGGCAAGGAATTACATCAGTTCTATTTATTCTAAATTAGGCGTTGAAAGCCGCGCCGCAGCCGTAATCAAACTTAAAGAAAAAATATAATTCAATGCGTTGAAATGGTTGTTAACGGAAAAGATTATAAAATTATAAAGTTGTTAGGGAAGGGTAAAGGCGGATATTCCTATCTGGTATGCGACGGCGGTAAGAAGTACGTTTTAAAGCAAATCCACCACGAACCCTGCGATTATTATACGTTCGGCAATAAGATTGAAGCGGAAATAAACGACTATAACAGGTTGAAGAAAATAGGTATAAACATGCCCGCTATGCTCGACGCCGATATAAAAAACGAGCGCATTTTGAAAGAGTACGTTGACGGCGAAACCGTTTACGACTTGATTTTGCGGGATAAAATGAAAGCAGACTACGCCGTGCAACTGCGCGGAATGTGCAACCTGCTCTATGCCGCGCATACTAATATAGATTATTTTCCCACCAATTTTGTAGTCTGCAACGAAGAAATTTATTATATTGATTTTGAGTGTAACGACTATTGCGACGAATGGAATTTTGAAAATTGGGGAGTCAGATACTGGTCAAAGACTCCTGAATTTTTAAAGTATGCCGAAGAACACAAAAATTAAAACCCGCCTTTATTAAGGCGGGCTGTTTTTTATAAATCGAACGCTATCGCGGTAATATCATCGTTCAGGTCGCGGCAGAACGCTTTTAAATTGTCTTCAAGATTTTTAATAAATTCTTCCGCCGTGCGAGAAACGGAAAGTGTTTTAATTGCGCCGTCCGCGCCGAACATTTCGCCCCGTCCGTTTTTGCATTCGGTAACGCCGTCGGTCAGAAGCACCAGAATGTCGCCCTTTTCGTAGGGTATGACGTCTTCGAAATAGGAAGGGTTTTCAAACCAGTTAGAAACGGGCGGCGAGTTTAAAACTATCCTTGTAATCCCCGCGCCTGTCTTTAAAAGTATGGGCACGTTATGTCCCGCCATAGAGTAGGTAATTGTGTCCCTGTCTATCCTGACCGCCGCAACGGTTACGTAATTTCTTTCGTCCAGATTGAGTTCCGAAAATTTAGCCGCTAAATTTCCTATGGCTTTTGCGGGCGACTTTTCCGTTTTGTCGTATGCGGCTTTAACGAAAGCGGAAAGCATTCCCGCAGAAATTCCCTTGCCGGAAACGTCTGCAATTACGCCGCAGGCAGAGCCGTCAACCGCGTAAACGTCGGGCAGGTCGCCGCCTATGTCGCGGCAGGGGATATACATATAAGAGTATCTTTTTCCGCCCGCCCAGTTGCCCGCGGGCAAAAGCCGTTGCTGTATGTTTTTTGCGGTCTGCAATTCCTGCGCTATTTCAAGTTCGTACGCGTCGTCTATTGTGCCCATACAAAGACCGCCGCCCAACGGTGTGACCGTGATGGAGTAAGACACGTCGTGGGTAAATCCGTCGGTACACACTTTTTGGTATATCCTGCGGCTTTGGCGCATATTGGAACACAGCGCGTCGTCAAATACGTCGAAAAGCGAACAGCCGCGGCAAATGTCCCTGCCGCAACGCGCGGCGGAAGACGAACAGCAGGTCACTTTGCCTAAATTCCCCTTGGTGAGACCGGAAGGGAACAGGGCGCGGAACGCTGTGTTCGTGAATACGGCTTTTAAGTTTGAGTCTACGACTATTACCGCCGTAGGGACGCCGTCGATTATGCGTCTGTAAAACTTTTCAATCATTTTTAAGGTAAATAAAATTTCAGTTTTCCGCTTTCTGCATGCGCTTCAAACGGTATATTTTCGTAAAGTTCGCCGTCGGCTTGTATCGTGTAATTTCCGTGACAGATAAATGCTGCCGCACGGGTTTTTACCGAAGTTACCTGTCTGATTTTTTCGGGCTTGCCCGCCATAAGTTTGATAAACGCGCCTATGGTTGAAAATTTGGATATGTAGTCTGCAATCACAAGATTGAGGTATCCGTCTGAAATAGCTGCGCCGTTAAACAGTTTAATGCCGCCGCCGATTTGCCTGCCGTTTCCGAGCGCGGCGATAAGACCGAAACGTTCTTCTTCCCTGCCGTTGTATTTTGCTGTGAAATTATAACTTTTAAATGCGGCAAGGCTGGCGACAAGCGCTTGCAGGTATTTCGATTTTTTTGCGTTGTTTCCGCGGTAAGCCCTTTTTAAAACGTCCACGTCAATGCCCATACCGACCGCGTTTATCGAGCGCAAGCCCGAAGAAAACTGTATAAAGTCGATATATTCCGGCGTGCCGTTTATTATAATATCAACGGCTTTTTTTGTCTTTAACGGTATTTTTGCCGAAGCCGCAAAATCGTTTCCCGTTCCGACGGGGATAAGCGCAAGGGCGTTGTTTTCAAAATTTTCAAACCCGTTCCATTTACTGCCGTAGATTCCCTTTTTCTTGCT
>CAOMHR010000104.1 GCA_948482865.1 Christensenellaceae bacterium | reverse complement strand
GCGGGCAAAAGCCCGCCGCCGTCTATTATTCAGCTGATTATTTTTTAAAGGCACATATTAAATATATTTTCAACGTCCTGCGGGGTAAGGGTTTTAAAGCCGTTTATACTCTTTCCGCCGCAGGCTTTTTTCGCCATCTCTTTAAAGTGCTTTTTATCTATGCCCGCGTCCGTTAACGTTTTACCGAGTTTCAGCGTGCCGAAAAGGAATTTATCCAGCTCTTCTATACCCGCTTTCGCCGCTTCTGTCGCAGGCAGGTTTTTATCCACGCCGAATACGTTTACGGCAAACTTTTTACACCTTTCCGCGGTGGTACCGTCAAGGCAGTAGCTAAGCCAGCGCGGCGTAAGTATAGCAAGCCCCAGCCCGTGGGTTATATCGTAAAAAGCCGAAAGCTCGTGTTCCATAGGATGAACGCTCCAGGCATGGGTTTTGCCGCCCGTGATAAAGCCGTTTATCGCCCAGCTCGAAGCCCACATTAAATTTGCGCGCGCTTCGTAATTTTCAGGTTCGCGCATTGCCGCGGGTGCGTATTTTATAACCGTGCGCATAAGGCTTTCCATAATCCCGTCCAGCATTTCAAGGTCCGGGTTTACGGTAAAATAAGTTTCCATTATGTGCGAAAGGATATCCGCAGAGCCGCAAGCCGTCTGGTATTCGCTTACCGTATAGGTCAGCGCGGGGTCTAAAAACGAAGCCCTGGGGCGCAGAATATCGTTCATTCTTCCCAGTTTTTCATTTGTTTCCAGGTTGGTGATAACGCCGCCGCCGTTCATTTCGGAACCGGTTGCCGCAAGAGTTAAAACGGTCACCACGGGAAGCGCGTCGTTTATGGGCGCCTTTTCGCTGAAAAACAGCCACGGGTCGAAATTCACTTTCGCGCCCGCCGCCATATATTTTGAAGCGTCCAGCGTAGAGCCGCCGCCTACGGCGAGTATAACGTCCACCCCTTTTTGTTTGCATATGTCCGCGCCCGCCCTTACGCTCTCTATTCTGGGATTGGGGGCTATGCCCGAAAGTTCGTAAAGCTCAAGACCCGCCGCCTCAATAATTTTTACAATCCTGTCGTAAAGCCCGCTCTTTTTAACCGAGCCGCCGCCGTAAGTCAACAGCACCTTTTTGCCGTGTTTTTTAAGTTCTTCCCCCAAAAGGTCCAACTTGTCGCCGAAATATACCTTGGTCGGCGCGGTGTAAACAAAATCCATAATTTTCTCCTTTTTATAAATTATAATAAATTCCGCGCGAATAGTCAACCGTGAAATATCGGCGGGAATTGCCTGTAATTTTTTTTGTCAAAACAACGGATATATATTTGTAATTTGTCATAAATATTGGTATAATTAATCAGTATTAAAATATTTATTTAATAAATTTTAACAGGAGAACAGGATGTCACAAAACGTTTTTGAAGGCACGCCCGAACAGATGAACAGGCTTTTGGCGTGTATTGCGGAACACCGCGGCGAAGCGGGCGCGCTTATGCCCGTCCTGCACGAAGCGCAGGATATTTACGGATACCTTCCCGCCGAAGTTCAGACCGTGATTGCCGAAGAGCTGTCTATCCCCCTTGCCGAAGTTTACGGGGTTGCGACTTTTTACTCGCAATTCTCTTTAAACCCCAAGGGCAAACACAAGATCAGCGTATGCTTGGGCACCGCCTGCTACGTAAAGGGAAGCGACAAAGTTCTTGCGGCGATTGAAAGGGAGCTGGGTATACGTTGCGGCGAATGCACACCCGACAAAAAGTTTTCAATTGAAAACTGCCGCTGCGTAGGCGCGTGCGGGCTTGCGCCCGTAGTCATAATCGACGGCGAAGTTTACGGAAAACTTACCGAGCGCGACGTTGCGGGTATATTGGACAAATACATAAAGGATTAAAAGGCGGAGAAAAAAATGACAAGCGAACAACTTAAAAAACTTGCCGCCGAAAAAGCGGATTTAATCAACGTAAGAAAAATTGTGCGCGAGCAGGCTGAAAAACTTGCAAAAAACACCGCGTACAGAAAACAGATTTTAGTTTGCGGCGGTACGGGCTGTACTTCGTCGCACTCTTTAAAAGTTATAGAACAGCTTGAACAGTCTTTCAAAGAACTTAAAATAAACGACGTGCTGATAGTAAAGACAGGCTGTTTTGGACTGTGCGCGCTGGGACCTATTATGATAGTCTATCCCGAAGGCGCGTTTTACCCCCATATGACACCCGAACACGCAAAGACTGTTGCGGAAAACCATCTTGTTTACGGCGGAAAACCCGTGACCGGACTTTTATATGAGGAGACGGTACACGAAGACGGAAGCATTATCCCCTTTTCCGAAATACCTTTTTACAAACACCAGATGAGAATCGCTTTGCGCAACTGCGGCGTTATTGCCGCCGAAAGCATTGACGAAGCGATAGGCGCGGGCGACTATGCCGCGCTTTGCAAGGCGCTGTTTGAAATGACGCCCGAAAGCGTTATTGAAGAAATTAAAAAATCGGGTCTTCGCGGCAGGGGCGGCGCGGGCTTCCCCACAGGCACCAAGTGGCACCTGACGCGGATTGCGCAAGGCGATAAAAAATACGTCTGCTGTAACGCGGACGAAGGCGACCCCGGCGCGTTTATGGACCGCTCCGTTCTGGAAGGCGACCCGCACACCGTTCTTGAAGCTATGGCTATTGCGGGCTATGCCGTGGGCGCTGACGAAGGATATATTTACGTGCGCGCAGAGTACCCCATTGCCGTTGAAAGGCTGAACATTGCCATTGCGCAGGCGCGCAAATACGGACTTCTGGGCAAAAATATTCTGGGCAGCGGATTTGACTTCGACATACATATCAGGCTGGGCGCGGGCGCGTTCGTCTGCGGCGAAGAGACCGCGCTTATGGCGTCTATAGAAGGTCACCGCGGCGAACCCAGACCCAGACCGCCCTTTTCGGCGCAGTGCGGACTGTTTAAAAAACCCACCGTACTCAACAACGTTGAAACCTGGGCGAACATTGCCCCCATTATTTTAAACGGCTATCACTGGTTCTCTTCCATAGGAACCGAAAAATCAAAGGGGACCAAAGTTTTCGCAGTCGGCGGAAAGATAAACAACGTGGGACTTGTAGAAGTTCCTATGGGTACTCCCCTTAAAACCATTATATACGACATTGGCGGCGGCATACCCGACGGAAAAGCGTTTAAAGCCGCGCAGACGGGCGGACCTTCGGGAGGATGTATCCCCGCGAAGCACATAGATATAGCAATGGACTTTGATAACCTTGTGGCGATAGGCTCTATGATGGGCAGCGGCGGACTTATCGTAATGGACGAAGACACCTGTATGGTAGACATTGCAAAATTTTATCTTGAATTTACCGCGGACGAAAGCTGCGGCAAATGCGTACCCTGCCGCATAGGCACAAAGCGGCTTTTGGAAATTCTGACCAAAATTACAGAAGGCAAGGGCGAAAAAGAAGACCTTGAAAAGATAAAGGAAATTGCGGAGCATATGAAGTCTTCTTCACTGTGCGCGCTGGGACAGTCTGCGCCCAACCCCGTTCTCTCTGCAATGGAGCATTTCGGCGGCGAGTACGAAGCGCACATAAACGAAAAGAAATGCCCCGCAGGCGTGTGCAAGTCAATGCTTTCATACTACATAGACCCCGATAAATGCCGCGGCTGTACGCTGTGCAAACGCAACTGCCCCGCAAACGCAATTTCGGGTACGGTAAAAAGCGCGCACGAAATAGACCTGAAAGCCTGCATAAAATGCGGGCAGTGTATTGCGCACTGTAAATTCGGCGCAATAGTGAAAAAGTGAGGTGCGAGAATATGATTAATTTAACTATAAACGGCATACCCGTCAGCGTGCCCGAAGGCTCTACCATATTGCAGGCGGCTAAACTTGCCAACGTGAGAATACCCACCCTTTGCTACCTTAAAGACGTGCAGTGCGTAGGCTCCTGCCGTATGTGCCTTGTGGAAGCGAGCGGCGCGCGCGGACTCGTGGCGGCGTGCGTATACCCCGTTTCGGAAGGTATGGACGTAAAGACAAACACGCCCCGCGTAAGAAAATCGAGAAAGACGACCATTGAACTTATACTTTCAACCCATAAAAAGAAATGTCTCAGCTGTCCGCGTTCTATGAACTGCGAACTGCAAAAACTCGCTCTTGAATACAACGCGGAAGAAGACAGGTTCGGCACCGACCACGACGTTAAACCCGTTGACAATTTTTCAGCTTCGGTCGTGCGCGACAATTCCAAGTGCGTAATGTGTACGCGCTGCGTTGCGGCTTGCAACAACCAGACTATCGGCGCGATAGGTCCCAAAAACCGCGGCTACGCAAAGGAAATAGGCTCGCCCTACGACGTATCGCTCGCCTTTACCCCCTGCGTCAACTGCGGACAGTGCATAGTGGCGTGTCCCGTGGGCGCGCTGTACGAAAAGAGCGCGGTAGCTGACGTATGGGGCGCGATAGTCAACCCCGAAAAACAGGTTGTGTTTTACACCGCGCCGTCCATCAGGGCGACTTTGGGCGAATCGTTCGGACTGCCCGTAGGCACCAACGTCGAAGGCAAAATGATTACGGCGATAAAACAGCTGGGCGACGTAAAGTGCTTTAATATGGATATCACCGCCGACCTTACCATTATGGAAGAAGCGAACGAGCTTTTAGACAGGTTGAAAACAGGAAAGCCCGTGCCTATGTTCACGAGCTGCTGTCCCGGCTGGATAAAATTTGCAGAGCATTACTACCCCGAACTCCTGCCCAATCTTTCAACCTGTAAATCGCCGCAGGAAATGTTCTCCGCCGTGCTCAAAACCTATTACTGCGAAAAGAACGGCATCGACCCCGAAAACCTTTATGTTGTTTCGGTAATACCCTGCACGGCGAAAAAATTCGAAGTATCCAGAAAGGAACTGGGCGAATACACCGACGCGGCGCTGACCACGCGCGAACTTGCGAAAATGATTAACGAAGCGGGCATAGACTTTGCCAACCTGCCCGACGGGGAATACGATATGCCTTTCGGCGAAGCGAGCGGAGCGGGCGCGATTTTCGGCGCGACGGGCGGCGTTATGGAAGCCGCGCTGCGCACGGCGGCGTATAAACTGGGCGGCAGCGGCGCACCGCTTGAATTTGAGCAAGTGCGCGGAACGGACGGCGTTAAAGAAGCCGAATACACCGTTGGCGACACCACCGTCAAGGTTGCGGTTGCAAGCGGACTTGGCAACGCGAGAAAGGTTATTGAAGATATAAAGAGCGGCAAAAAGAATTATACTTTCGTTGAAATTATGGCTTGTCCCGGCGGCTGTATAAACGGCGGCGGTCAGCCCTATATCCACGACGAAGTGAGAAACAACACCGACCTTAAAACCCTGCGCTCAAAGGCTTTGTACGATTACGACAAGACGAGAAAAGTGCGCACTTCGCACACCACTCCCGCCGTTGAAACGCTGTATAAGGAATACTTTATATTCCCCAACTCACACAAAGCGCACGAGCTTTTGCACACTTCGTACAGCAAACGCGACAAGTATTAATTTTCCAATAAAAGATACCCGCCGGCTTAGCCGGCGGGTCTTCATTTTCGGGCATAGCCCTTTTTCATTAGCAAGCACAAGTGCGCTTTTTATTGGCAGATACCCACGCGTTTATTGCTTGCTTCTTGTCAACGGGTTATTTCTCTGTCATTCTGAGCGGAACGCAGCCGCTATTTGCAAATTGAAATGTTTACACTTTTCGTGCTGTGTGCAGCCGAAGAATCTTTTTGCGTTGGCGTAAGCAATCTCAACGCAAAACTTTTTACCGCATTTATTACGGAAGTATCTTAGACGGTTTACATTTTCAACCGACTTCGACCCAGACACGCTGGGATTCTCTCACTTA
>CAOMHR010000103.1 GCA_948482865.1 Christensenellaceae bacterium | reverse complement strand
TTTTAAAATACGGTGTTTTATGACTGACGTAATTTCCGCAATTTCAACGGCGGCAGGCACGGGCGGCGTTGCGATAATAAGGCTTAGCGGCGAAGGTTCGCTTGGTATAGCTGCAAATATGTTTACGCCGTCGGTTAATATCAAAGCGGAAAAGTTTATCCCGAATACTATGTACGCGGGGACGATACAGGGCGACGGCTTTACCGACTTCGGAATGTGCGTCTATTTCAAAGCGCCCAGATCGTTTACGGGCGAAGACGTGGTTGAGTTTCACTGTCACGGCGGTGTGCAGATTGCGCGCGGCATACTTGCAAAAACTATTTCTTTGGGCGCACGCGCGGCGGAAAAAGGCGAATTTACAAAACGCGCATTTTTAAACGGCAAACTTTCGCTTTCGTCGGCGGAAGGTATGATAGATATGATAAACGCCGAAAGTCTTGCGGCGCTTCGCGCGGGCAGTATGCTTTACGGCGAAAAACTGAATAAAGAAATAAAGGAGCTTCAAAGTTCCTTGCAGGACGTGCTTGCGGAGATAGCCGCCGATATAGATTATCCCGAAGAAGATTTGGACGGTCTCAACGAAAGCACTATAAAGGCTTCGATAGAACAGGTTGCGCTTCGGCTTGAAAAACTGGCTTCGTCGTATTCCTGCGGTAAAAAAATAAAGGACGGCGTAACCATTGCAATATGCGGCAAGCCGAATACCGGCAAAAGTTCGCTTTTAAACGCGCTGCTGGGTTACGATAAAGCAATCGTTTCAGACGAAGCAGGGACCACGCGCGACGCGGTTGAAGGCGAGCTGAAGATAGACGGCGTAAAATACAATCTGGTAGACACGGCGGGTATACGCGAAAGCGCGGGTAATATTGAAAGCATAGGCATAGAACGCGCGAAAAAGATTTTTCAGACCGCCGATATAATTCTTTCCGTAAGCGACGGCGGCGGTGAAGCGGACGTGCAGGGCGCGAGCGGAAAGGTAATTAAAATATTCAACAAGTGCGACAAAAACAAACCCTGCGGGAACTACGATCTGGCTGTTTCCGCAAAGACGGGGCAGGGGCTTGAAAGCCTTAAAAAACTTTTGTCTGAAAATTCAGTGGGCGAGCTGTCGCTTGACAAAGCGTATATCATAGAACAAAGGCATTACGCCGCGCTTATGAAAGCCGTCCGAAGTTTAAAGAGCGCGATAAACGGTTGCGGCACGTTCACCGTTGACGTGCTTGCGATAGACTTAAAAGAAGCGTGGGACGCGTTGGGCGAAATTACGGGTGAAACCGCAAACGAACAGATCATAAATACAGTATTCGAAAAATTCTGCGTGGGCAAATAACACGCTGTTTGGAAAATTATGAAATTCACAGAACTTAAAAACGATATAGCCGCAGGCGCAAGAAGCATCTATCTTTTGGAAGGCGACGACGCATATTTCAGAATGAAGGGCGAAGAGCTTATTAAGTCCGCATTTTTACAGATGCCCGAACTTAACTTTTCAACTCTCGACGGCGAGAGTTTAAAGGGTGCGCGTCTTTCAGACCTTACGTCCGCAGTTCAGGCTGTGCCGTTTATGTCAGAAAAGCGCGTGGTAAAAGTGACGTCGTTCTATCCGACGGAAAGCGAGTACGACAGTTACCTGAAAAAAGTATTTGATAATTTCCCTGCCGATTCCATTCTGATAATTGTAAATTCAGATAGTAAAAAGGGCGTTGATTTAAAGCGCAAGGGGAGTATAACGTACGTTGACTGCAACCGTTCGGATGAAGAAAACGTTGCCAAGTGGGCGTATCTTACTTTCAAACGCGCCGGTATTTCCGCTTCGGTTGATTTGTGTAACTGTATTGCACAATACTGTCTTTGCAATATGTCGCGCGTCGCGCTCGAAGTCGAAAAATTGATAGATTACAAAAAAGAAGGCGCTCTCACCCGCGAAGAAGTGGACGAGCTTGTTTTTAAGGACGCGGATTACAGAATTTACGAAATGACGAACGCCGTGGCGCGCCGCGATTTTTCAAAATTCATTACGATAGAAAACGAGCTTTGCCGCAAAGACGGCGACGAAGCGCCGCTCCTTTCTGGACTTTTTTCATATTTTAAGAATCTGCTTACCGTTTACTCTTCGCGGCAGTCGGACGCGGAGCTTGCCAAACTTCTTAAAATGAAAGAGTACGGCGTAAAAAAGAGCCGCGAGCAGGCTCAGGCAATAGGCGGCGAAAAACTTAAAGAATACGTTACAGCAGTGTACAACGAAATATCTAAATTGAAAGGCGGGCTGACTCTCCCGAAAAACGCCCTGCAAACGGTAAATAATAAATTATTTTTCGATTAAGCTAAAATAAAGCGGTTCAAACGCTTTATTTTTTTTATTTTTAAATATATAATAGTTAATAGTAATCGGATTAAAGCATTTTCAGGAGTTGCCGCACCATGAAACGTTGGGAAGAAATTAAACATATTATATCTATTAATTTCGGAAGTGAGTTCGGTGACAGGGTTTTTACCTATATTTTGCAGCTTGTTTTGTATTGCGCCCTTTACTATCTGATGTTTAAGGTGCTTAAAAACAATAAAGGCACACGCTTTATTCCCGTAATTGTATTTTTCATTATTCTCACAGGCGTTGCGTTCGCTTTCTCATACAATATAGATTCAACTTTCTTGGTAATAGTAGTCGCAATGATTGCGCTGATAGTTTTCACTATGTACCACACCGAAATCAAGCGTTCTTTGCTGAATTCGGGTTCGAAGAGGGGGAAAGTTACAAATTTAACGCTCAGCGGTATCGACGGGGTTATAGACGAAATTATCCGCGCCGTACAGAATATGTCGAAAAACGACGTGGGCGCGCTTATAGTCCTTTCGGAAAACAACCTGCCCGAAGGCATAGTGGAAAGCGGTACCGTGATAAACGCGGACATAACCGCGCAGATGATTGAAGCGGTGTTTTATCCCAAAGCGCCTTTGCACGACGGCGCGCTTATAATCGAAGGCGTAAAACTTTTTGCCGCAGGTTGCTTTTTGCCCATACTTGAAAACGAAAACCTTCCCAAAGAAATGGGCAGCCGTCACCGCGCCGCGCTTGGCGTAACCACCGTGGCGAGCGTTATAGCGATAGTAGTTTCGGAAGAAACGGGCATAATTTCAATCGTTAAAAACGGCAACGTGAAAAAATATGCCGACGCAACCGATTTGAAGAATGCGTTGAGCGAATATTACTGGTCTGAAATTTCGGCGGAGGGCAAAAGATGAAAAAATTTAAAAAATTTTTAAAAGATTTTTTTACTACCAATATAGGTTTAAAATTTCTTGCTCTCGGTCTTGCCGCGGTCACGGTATTTCTTGCCAACATCGTTGACAAAATCTGATATAACAGTATGCAAACAATAACAGTACCCCAAATACTTTTGCCTGATACGGAAGATTTTTCCGCTTGGGCGGTAAACGCCTGCGACCAGTTTACTTCCGACGAAAATTACTGGAAGCAGCTCGAAAGTCGGGTGAGCGGCAAACTCAGCGCTCTCAACCTGATATTTCCTGAAATCTATTTAAAAGACAATCCTTCCGCGCGTATAGCCAAAATTAACGCGGCTATGCGTAAATACCTTGACGGCGGCGTATTCCGCACCGTTCAAGGTCTTATTCTTGTTGAGCGTACAACGGCGAATTCCGGTACTCGCACGGGCATAGTTCTTGCAATAGATTTGGAAGATTATTCCTATGAAAAAGGCGCAAAAACGCCCGTACGGTCGACCGAAGCAACGATTACGGAGCGCATACCGCCGCGCGTCGAAATACGGAAAAACGCGCCAATCGAACTTCCGCACGCAATGCTTTTATACGACGACAAATGCGGCAACGTTTTAAAAAGCGTGGAGCGCGGTCGGGTTTTATACGACTTCGACCTCAATATGGACGGCGGTCACGTAAAGGGGACTTTGATACAAAACCCTGAAGAAGTCATAAAAAATCTTTATGCGCTGAAAGGCGAAAGCGGAATGCTTTTTGCCGTAGGCGACGGAAATCATTCGCTTGCAACGGCAAAGACCTGTTGGGAAAATATAAAATCGACCCTGCCGAAAGGGCAACAGCAAAATCACCCCGCGCGGTTTGCCCTGTGCGAAGTCGTAAATATTTTCGATCCCGCGCTCAATTTCGAACCAATTCACCGTTATGTAAAAACAGAGCGCGTTGAAGAGTTTGAAAAGGGTTTAAAACTTGAAGGCGGCGGAACGGCATATATTGTAAAAAAGGGCAACGCTTCTAAGACGTGTTTCAATAGCGATATTCCTGACGGGATAGGAATGCTCGATGATTATATTTCCGACTTTATAAAAGAACATGGCGGTGAAACGGATTATATTCACGGCGTTGAAGAGTTGAAAGAAATTACAAAATCGGGCGGAATAGGCATAGCTTTGCCCGCTATAAGTAAGGACGATTTTTTCAGCCTTATTATAAAGGGCGGCAATCTTCCGCGCAAAACTTTTTCAATGGGCGAAGGCAACGAAAAGCGTTACTATATAGAAGCTAAAAAGATTATATTATAATTTATAATACGGTAAGAGAATATGGCAGTTAAGGTTTGCAAGTTCGGCGGCACGTCCATGGCGGACGGCAACATTATAAACGGCGTTAAGAAAATAATCGAAAGCGACGCAGAGCGTCGCTATATAGTCGTATCCGCGCCCGGTAAAAGATTTTCGGGCGATATCAAGGTTACCGACCTTTTATATTCGTGCTATGACGAGCTTAAATCTACAGGCTCGTGCGAAAAGGCTTTTGCGCCCGTTTGCACGCGTTTCCGCGGAATTGTAAAAGAGCTCGGGCTTGAAATCAATATAGACCAGATTTTAGAACTCACGCGCAGGCGTATCGAAAAAGAGCGCAGCCGCGATTTCACCGCTTCGCGCGGGGAGTATCTTTCCGCACGCATAATGGCGGAAGTTTTGGGCGCAAAATTTATAGATACCGAAGAAGTTATATTCTTCGATAAAAACGGACTTTTCGACGGCGAAAAATCATATAAAGCCGTATCTGCGGCAGCGGCGGGTGAAAAACTTGCCGTGTTCCCCGGTTTTTACGGCAGGGGTGCGAACGGCAAAGTTAAAACTTTCTCGCGCGGCGGTTCAGACATAACGGGCGCAGTGGTGGCTCGCGCGCTAAGCGCTACTCTCTATGAAAACTGGACGGACGTTTCGGGTTTCCTTGCGTGCGATCCCGCTCTCGTAGACAGCCCCAAGCGCATAAAAATGCTTTCATATAAAGAACTGCGTGAATTGAGTTATATGGGTGCGAACGTTCTTCACGCCGACTCTATTTTCCCCGTAAGAAAAGCGAATATTCCCATTCAGATAAAAAACACGTTCCGTCCGCAGGACGACGGCACGTCAATTGTTCCCAGCAATATTTACCGCCCTTGCGGCAACGTGGTGACCGGTATTTCCGGCAAAAAGAATTTCACGGTTATATTTATAGAAAAGTCGCTAATGAACTCCGAAGTGGGTTTTATGCGCAAAGTTCTGACAGTGGTAGAGCAGGAAGGCATACCGGTGGAACATGTTCCTTCGGGTATAGACACAATGTCGTTGGTCGTCGCAACCGAAGCGTTGGACGGAAAGCTGGAAAAAATTATAGAAGGTATAAAACGCGCCGTGCAGCCCGATACTGTAAGAGTAATTGAAAATATTGCTCTCATTTCAACTGTCGGTCACGGAATGTCTTCGTCCGTCGGTACTTCGGCAAGGCTGTTCAATGCGATTGCCGCCGCGGGAATTAACATAAAAATGATTGACCAGGGTTCAAGCGAGCTGAATATAATGGTCGGAGTTGCAAACGACGATTACGAACGTTGCATAAAAGCGATTTATTGCGAATTTTTCGCACACTGATTTGCGGTAGAATACATAGGAGAAAGTTATGCTTACGGTGGTATATATACTTTGCGCGGTAATAGGCGTATTTTTAATAATTAACGCTGTTTTAGTGGTGACTCTTCACCGCTTAAACAGAAAACTTGCCAAGCCCCGCGATTTATCTCCGGAAGAAAGCAAGGACGAAAATTCTTTAATTAATTAAATTTATACAGCAAGCGGC
>CAOMHR010000102.1 GCA_948482865.1 Christensenellaceae bacterium | reverse complement strand
CGAGCGGTGCGCCGCCCAAGTCCGCGGAATACGATAGACAGCTTGTGGTTGACATTTTACGTTGCCGTGAAATAAGCCTTTCTTCGTTCGGCGCGGAAAGTTCCGAAGGGCTTGTAATGCAGGTGTCTGACGCGGTGGTTTCCAACGAGCCTACCGAAGGACTGTTGTCCAAATCTGACGGCGTGTGGTATCTCAATTCGGTTAACGGCGGCGAAGTATTCGTGAGCGATTCATTCGTCACAAGATTCTCTCTCCGCGAAGGCGACTACGTCAAGGGCGCTTTAAGGCGCAAGCCCGACGGCGGACTCGCTGGTCTTGTAAGCGTTTCGGCTGTCAACGGCGTTCTGCCCGAAGCCGTATCGTCAAGGTTGGATTTCGAGTCTCTCGCGCCCGTATATCCTATAAAAAAATTGTCTTCATCGCGCGGCGGCAATGACGTGGCGGGAAGAATGATTGACCTTTTATGCCCTGTGGCTGCGGGTCAGCGCGCGCTTGTGGTCGCGCCGCACGGCACAGGCAAGACGGCAATTTTAAAGGGGATAGCCGAAGGTATAGAGAAAAATCATCCCGAAGTTAAAATTATAGTCGCGCTTATCGATGCGCGTCCCGAAGAAGCGGTCGATTTTAAGCGTTCGTTCAAACGCGTGGACGTTATTGCTTCCACTATGGACGCAGGCGCGCGCGTACACGTAAAGACTGCTGAAATCGCGCTCGAACACGCGAAAAGGCAAACCGAACTTTGTAAGGACGTAGTGTTCATTCTGGACGACCTTACAAAACTTACCCTTGCGTACAATTGCGGCGCGCAGGTCGGTTCGCGGCTTGACACAGCGGCGTTGGACGCGGCAAAAAAGTTTATTTCTTCCGCGCGCAATACCGAACAGGGCGCGTCGCTCACAATAATTTCCGCGCTTTCGGAAGGGGGCGACGAAATTGAAAACGCAGTATATGGCGGACTGAAAGACGCGGGTAATATGCGTATAACCCTTTCGCAAAAACTTGCGAGATTGAGAATTTTACCGCCTATAGATATAGAAAAATCCGCGGCTTCCGGCGACGAAAGAATTTTGACCCGTGAAGAGTTGGATATGGCGGTTGCGCTCCGCCGCAAGCATGAAGACGGTGAAAACATAATAAAACTTTTTGAAAACACGTCGTCTTACGAAGAACTTCGTTCCAGACTGAAATAAGGAAAAATTATGTCCGACAGAAACGGCTTTACCGACAAGGTAAAAATTACAATCAAATCAGGCGACGGCGGCGACGGTATGAATTCGTTCAAGTCGTATAAAGGCAAACCTGCCTGCGGACCGGACGGCGGCGACGGCGGAAACGGCGGTAACGTCTATGTGGTTGCGGACGGCAGTATGAACGACTTGCTGTCTTTCCGTTATACAAGCAAGTATTTTGCGGGCAACGGCGAACGCGGCGGGACCAACAAGTGCTTCGGTAAATTCGGCGCGGATATGGTAATAAAGGTACCTGTCGGGACGGTTGTCAGGGACGCCGAAACGGATACGGTAATCTGCGATATGTTCTGCGACGGCGAAAAAAAACTGGTTCAGCAGGGCGGGCGTGGCGGCAAAGGCAACGTGCGTTTTACCACCGCAAGGCGGCACGCGCCTAACTTTGCCCAGAAGGGCGAGAAGACTGAGCCGCACCAACTTATACTCGAACTGAAAGTTATCGCGGACGTGGGTATTATAGGATTCCCCAACGTGGGTAAATCTACGCTGCTTTCAAAAATTTCGGCGGCGCGCCCCAAAATCGCAAACTATCATTTTACAACCCTTTCGCCCAATCTCGGCGTTGTAAAGTACTATGAAAAGTCTTTCGTCGCGGCGGATATTCCGGGGCTTATCGAAGGCGCCGCGCAGGGCGCGGGGCTGGGTCACGATTTTTTAAGGCATATAGAGCGTACCCGTATGCTGTTGCACGTGGTCGATATTTCGGGGTGCGAACAGCGCGATCCCGCGGAAGATTTCAAAAAAATAAACGCCGAACTTGCAGGATACAGCAAGGCGCTGTCAAAGTTGCCGCAGGTTATCGCGCTTAACAAATGCGACGCTTACGGCGCGGAAGAGAACGTAAAACTTTTCAAAAAGAAGTACGGCAGAAAATACAAAATTTTTACTGTTACGGCGATAACGGGCGACGGCACGAATGAGCTTATTGAAGGGCTTTTTTCGGTGCTTGAAGGTTTGCCCCCCGTAAAGCGTATAGAGCATGACGAAAACTTTACTTATACCAGGGGTGGCGATCTGGGCTTTGAAATTTATGCGGACGGCGACGCGTTTGTAGTCGTAGGCGCGCTTGTGGATATGCTTTGCAGAAACGTGTCTTTGGACGACCCCGATTCTATGGCGTATTTCCAGAAAATTTTGCGTGAAAAGGGAGTAATTTCCCGTCTGCGCGAAATGGGCGTAAAGGAAAAAGACACCGTAATAGTGGGCGACGTGGAATTTGATTTTATAAACTAAAAGGAAAAAATATGTTGACATCTAAACAACGCAGCAAGTTAAAAGCCCTTGCCGCAAACCTGTCTCCGATAGGGCAGGTGGGCAAGGACGGAATCGGCGAAAATATGCTTAAAAGTTTTTCTGACTGTCTTGAAAGCCGGGAGCTTATTAAAATAAACATTCTTGAAAACGCGGACGGCGACCCGCAACTTTTGGGGCGCGAACTTGCCGAAAGGCTTTCGGCGGAGTGCGTTATAGTAATAGGCAGAAAAGCCGTGCTTTACAGAAAATCGCAGAAAAAAGGCGTAAAGCATATTGAAATTTAATTGTATTAAGTCTTAATTGAAAACCAACGCCACGGCGGAGAGAATAAGCATTATTCCTCCGCTGATAATATAATAGACGGGGAAAAAGGTAAAATAGCTTAAAAACAGCAGCCCCGCGCCCGACCAGAACAGCGGCGCGGAAAGTTTGCGGTTAAACCTTGCTTTTATCTTTTTAAAAACGCTTATCTTTTTAGCGCCTTCATAGACGTATTTTTCGGGCAGAAGTCCGTTTTCTTTCAACAGCTTATAAACGCCGTCTATATTCCGTATTTCAATTAAAAAATTCTCGCACAAAAGGGCGGCTTCTGCTGAAATTTTACTGCAGAATATGATTTTTTTATTATCACTCGAATACCTTATAATTTTCGCAATGTCGTCTTCGGACAGCGGCTGCATCTTGAAGTTGAAAAAATACACGCTGTCTGCGGTGAAAATTTTTCCGCCTTTTATTTCTGTTTCGGAATCGGCGGAAAGGCATTTTTCAAACAGTCCGCAGATGTATTCGTCTGAAGAGAGCGAAAGGTGCAAAGACAGCAGTTTTTTGTGCTTTTCGTCGCGTGAAAGCAACAGCTTTTTGTTCTGCTTTTTGCTTATGTACAAAAAGCTGAGCGCGCCGAAAAGTATGCAGGCGAAAATTGCGAAAGTAAGCGCAATTGCCGCGCTTTTGGTGTAATAGCGCATAGCCGTAAAAAACAGCAAAAACGCGCACAACGCGGCAAAAATCGTATCCAGTATAAGCGGCAGATTGAGTCTTCTCATACACGCATTTTTGACATAATTTATATTTTTTAAACCATATGAAAATAGCAATATTCGGCGGGTCGTTCAACCCCGTTCATACCGAACACGTAAATATAGTACGCGCGGCGGTCAGTGCGCTCAATCTTGACAAGGTTATAATTATGCCTACGTCGGAAACGCCGTCCAAGGGCGGCAGACTCACTGCTTCGGCATGTGACCGCCTTGAAATGTGCCGCATTGCTTTTAAAAAAGTGGAATGCGCAAAAGTCAGCGGTTTTGAAACCGAACGCGGCGGCATAAGTTATTCGTATATCACCTGTGAAGAATTTGCAAAAAAATATCCGTCTGACGAGCGTTATTTTATTCTCGGCGCGGACATGCTTGAAAGTTTTTCAAAATGGAAATATCCAGAACGGATATTAAACGCTGTTACGCTTGCGGTGTGCGCCAGGGCGGACGGCGAAAGTATTAAAACGCCGCTTGAAAATTTTAAGGTTCGCTTCAACGCACGGGCGCAGGTTTTCGGCTACGTCGGCAAAGACGTAAGTTCTACCAAAATCCGCGCGTTGCTTGCATTGGGCGAACAGCCCGATTGTCTGGACAATGACGTTTATAATTATATAAAAGGGAATAATATATACGCCCTGCCGTATGCGGGCGCAGTTAAAAATATGCTTACCGAGCAGCGTTGGCGGCATACCGTGGGCGTTGCGGTAATGGCGGCGGAAAATTGTTCGCGGCTGAACATTCCCGAAAGTAAAGCGTTGACCGCCGCGGTTTTGCACGACTGCGCCAAATACTTGCCCGCGAACAGCCCGTTGTTAAAGGGGTTTGAGTGTGAAAGCGGCGTTCCCGCACAGGTTGTCCATCAGTTTGCGGGCGCGTATGTTGCGGAACACGTATTTAACGTAACCGACGAAGACGTTCTAAACGCAATCAGATATCACACCGGCGGGCGCATAGGAATGTCTGCGCTTGAAAAACTTATTTATCTTTGCGATATGCTTGAAAGCGGCAGAAGTTATCCGGGTGTTGAAGAATTGCGCGCATTGTTCGCACAGGACGTAGACGAATGTTTGATTGCCGCGTTAAAGCACAATATTGATTATCTGACCCGTAGCGGCGAAAAAATTTATCCGCTGTCAATTGAAACTTACGAATATTTAAAAGGAATAAAAAATGACAAGTAAAGAAAAAACTGATTTAATATGCAAAATTTTATCGGATAAAAAGGCTTGCGATATAGTCTATATCGCGGTAGAAAATAAGACCAGCCTTTGCGATTATTTCGTAATCGCAGGGGGCAGGTCTAAAATACAGGTTAAATCTCTTGCGGAAAATCTGGAAGAAAAACTTGAAAAAGATTACGGCGAAGTACCGCGCAGAAAAGAAGGTATCCAAAACGGCAGGTGGGCTGTTCTGGATTATGCGGACGTAATCGTTCACCTTTTCGGCGACGAAGAAAGGGACTTTTACCGCCTTGAACGACTTTGGGAAGACGGCAAAAATCTTACCCGCTACGAAGATTAATCTTTAAACTGAATTTCTTTGGGCGCGGAATAGGACTTTTTTGCCCGCTTCTTTTCTACAATATAGTAAACCGGTTCGGGCTTTTTGGGCTTCGGTTCAGGCGCGGGTTTTTCTTTTTCCTTGGGCGGCTCGGGTTTCTTTTTTACGCTTTTAAATCCGAGATACGCAAGCCGTACCAGATGCACCAGAATAAAACATATTACGAATGTCAAAAACAGATATAAAATACCTATAGCCATACGGCTATTATAAACGGTGTATTAATAAAAAAATTATATTATAAGGGTATATTATGGAAGAATTAGACGAAAAGATGGAAGAACAGGAAAAACTCCGCTACGCCGAATTTAAGCGCAAATTAAATTTGGAAGCCGCGCAGGGACAAATTTCCAAACTCGAATACAACCTTACCGACGCAACAACGGACAAAAATTTGCTCCGCCGCGCCTGTCAGGAAGCCGCAAGGTTTAACATCGGCGCGTTGTGCGTTTTGCCCAACCACGTAAAGCCCTGCGTCGGCTATCTCGGCAGAGACCCGCAGGTTTCGCTTATCGCGTGCATATCTTTCCCTCACGGCGGCGACAGCACAAAAATAAAAGTTGCGGCGGTAAAACAGGCGGTCAAAGACGGCGTTGACGAAGCGGAAGTTTCAGCTCCCGTTTCCTATATTAAAGACGGCAACTGGGGATACGTAAAGCGCGAGTTTAAAAAAGTTAAAAAAGCAGGTAAAAACCGCGCAGTAAGAATAAACGTTGAAAGCCCGCTTTTAACCCCGCAGGAACTGAATAAGGTCTGCACAATTGCGGCGGACTGCGGAATTCCTTCGTTAAGGACGCATTCGGGCTATTTCGGCGGCAGTTTTGACGGCGAAGTGGTTTCGCGTATGAAAGCGGCTGTAAAGGATAAATGTACCATAAAGGCGGACGGCATATCCAATATTTCCGATATGGATATCGCTGTCGATATGGGCGCAGGAATAATCGGCAGCAAATGCGCGCTTGACTTGGCGCAACTCATTTTAAATGCAGTAAATTAATATCAAACAACTAAAAAATCCCCCGCAGGCTTAGCCTGCGGGGGATT
>CAOMHR010000101.1 GCA_948482865.1 Christensenellaceae bacterium | reverse complement strand
GAAAAAATCCAACTCGATAGAAATCAGAAATTTAACGTTTGACGACTATACAGAAGACGCTTGCAGTTTTGAAGGCAGCAAGAGAACTACGGCTGAAGACGTTGACGATTTTGATTCAAAGCGTATCTGGTTGCATCACAACACGTTCTATGAAGGCAAAAATTATTGGGACGTGTGCAAAGAACAGGATAAGCACGACGGTGACGGCTCAACCGATTTCAAGTATTGTTCTTATGTTACAATTTCATACGACCACTATGTTGAAACGCATAAAACGGGTCTTATAGGCGGTTCTAACGACCAGCTTACGGCTAACGTAACTTTCCACCACAATTACTACGACGGGTGTAAAAGCCGTCTTCCGCTTGCAAGACAGGCGAATATGCATATGTACAACAACTATTACCATAATTCTACGAGTACGAGCGTCTCGTTGCGCGCTTATGCTTATGCTTTAATCGAATACTGCTGTTTTGACGGTTCGGAGAACAACATGATCGATATACAGAGTTTCAGCAATTCTATAGCAAACAGCTACGGCGTTGCAAAGCTGTATAAATGCAGTATGGAAGGTAAAGGATATATCTACCAGAATATGCCGTCCAATGAAAGACCCGGCGGAAACAGTGCGGTAGCGCCTTATATTGTAACGGTGACCAACAGGTATGATAAAGTTGCCAATAACAATAAATTTAACCAGAATTTCGATACCGACGTAAATAGTTTCTATTATGACAGCGTAAATAAGCGCTCGGACGTGACTGATCTTATAACCGATCTTGCATTGATAAAGACCGAAATTCCTAAATTGGCGGGCGTTCATAAAAATTAAGTAAATAGATGTTAAAAATTTAAAAAGCCTTGTAAAAGCAAGGCTTTTTATTTTTGTTTAAAATATTGCAAAAAATAAGGCAAAGTGGTATAATTAAACTTACGGATTATGGATGTAATAAAGGAAAAGTTGAAACTTCTGCCCGAAAGTCCGGGCGTTTATATAATGCTTGACGAGTATGCCAACGTAATATACGTCGGCAAGGCGCGCGTGCTTAAAAACAGGGTGCGCCAATATTTCCATAATTCCCCCAAACCGGAAAAAGTTAATAAAATGGTTGAAAACGTGCATGATTTCAACTATATAATAACCGATTCGGAAATAGACGCGCTTGCGCTTGAAAACAATCTTATAAAGAAGTACAAGCCTAAATACAATATTCTCTTAAAAGACGATAAAACTTATCCCTATATTAAGGCTGATTTAAATGAAAAGTTTCCTAATTTCAGTATTACACGCAAAATAAAAAAGGACGGTTGTAAATACTTCGGTCCGTTTATGGGCGGGATAAACTGTAAAGATATTCTGGACGTTTTACAACTGACTTACAACGTCCGTCTGTGTCACACCAATATAACGGAAAAGCCCAAGAGAGAGTGCCTTAATTATCATATAAAAAGATGCACGTCGCCCTGTTCGCACAGGGTCGGGCAAGATGAATATGCCGTACAGGTAAAAAACGCGCTGTCGTTTTTAGACGGGAATTATAAAGACGCGGAAAAACTTTTAAAAGAAAAAATGTTTTGTGCTGCGGAAGGCGAAAATTTTGAGCTTGCAATAGATTATAAAAATAAACTTGCAATGCTTTCAAAACTTGAAGCAAAGCGTATAACGGCGCTAGGGCGGTATATTGACGCGGATATAATCGCGTATTCGACAAACAATTTATATTCTGCGGTAAACGTTCTTTTGACCCGTAAGGGTATTATGCAGGGCGGTAGCAGTTACGCCTTGGACGAAGCACATATGTCTGACGGGGAAGCGCTTACTGCGTTTATAATCCAGTATTACTCCAATCACGAAGTCCCTGCTGAAATAATTTGTGAACAGTTTTGCGAAAAGGAACTTATTCAGAATTACTTTAAAGAAAAGTTTGATAAAACGGTTGAAGTCACCCTTGCAAAACAGGGAGTAAAAGCGCAGCTTTTGAAAATGGCAGGCAAAAATGCTGCTGACTTTTTGGAAAAGTCTGTTGACAAAATAAAGCATAAGGACGATATGACTGTAAACGCCTGCAAGCGTTTGCAACAGCTTTTAAGCCTGAAATGCTATCCGCGCCGTATGGAGTGTTACGACATTTCGAACATAAGCGGTGTAGACAAAGTCGGTTCTATGGTCGTGTTTATCGACGGCGAAGCCGACAGACAGAGTTACCGCAGATTTAAAATAAAAACGGTGGAAGGGGCGAACGACTTTGCTTCTTTAAAAGAAGTGTTAACGCGTCGCCTTTCCAAACTCGGTACGGACGAAGAAGAAAAGTTTCCCAAGCCCGATTTAATAATCATAGACGGCGGTAAGGGGCAGCTTTCATCTGTTAAGCAAGTTTTTGACGAAATGCAAATAAGCGGGATAGAATTAATTTCGCTTGCCAAGCGCGAAGAAGAAGTGTTCACCTTATATAGCGACGAAAGCGTTATAATACCGCACCGCGATTACGCGCTGAAAACATTGCAACGTATCCGCGACGAAGCGCACAGATTTGCAATAACTTATTTCAGAAACCTTCATTCAAAGCGCAGTTTGGAAAGTGTGCTTACGCAAATCGACGGCGTTGGTAAAGCAAAACGTATATCGCTTATGGCAAAGTTCGGTTCGCTTGAAAAAATAAGAACGGCAAGCGTTGAAAGCCTTGCAAAAACCGAAGGAATCGGTGAAAAACTTGCGCAAAAAATCAGGAATTACTTTGACGAAAATTTATGAGAGAGATTAATTACCCTATTATAGTTTCGGACTTTGACGGAACGCTTTTAAACAGTCATCACCTTGTGTCCGATGTCGTAAAAAATGCTATCGACAGCTATGTTTCAAACGGCGGCGTTTTTGCCGTATGTACAGGCAGAATGCTGTGCTGCATTTTGCCGTGCGTCCGCGCACTTGGTTTAAAAGGCTATGTGGTTGCGCATCAGGGTACGGTGATTGCCGATATCGAAAGCAGTGAAATAATAAAATACGGCGGATTTGAAATTGAAGACGCGGTTGAAATTTGCCGCCATATCGAAGAGCTTAACTATCCGCCTAACGTTTACTCGGGCGATGCAATGTATACTGTCATTCCCGAAGACGATAAAATGCTTCAACGGTATGAAGGAATAGTGGGGTTAAAGTCCACATATGTAACCGGAAAAATGTCTGGCTACGTATTAAAAAACCGTTTATTTTGCCAAAAAATTGCCGTAATGGTTGCGCCTGAAAATCAGGCTGAACTTTATGCTAAATTGAAAAAGCGGCTGGGCGAAAGGTTTGAAGTAACTTGCAGCGCGGCGGTTTTGATAGAAGTTTCGCCGCTCGGCAATAACAAGGGTGAAGGTTTAAAATTCCTTTGCGGAAAGTTCGGCGTGCCGCTTGAAAGTTCCGTTGCCATAGGCGATAATTTAAACGACTTGCCTATGATAAAGGCGGCAGGCGTAGGGATTGCGGTCGGCAATGCTTCTGACGCATTAAAAGCCGAAGCCGATTTTGTTACGGTTTCAAACAATGAAGACGCAGTCGCAAAAGTAATTGAAGAATTCGGATTTAAAAATGATTGAAATACTTGCGCCTGCGGGCAGTAAAGAATGCGCTTATGCCGCAATTAATGCGGGTGCGGACGCGATATATTTGGGGCTTGACAGATTTTCGGCGCGGAGTTCGGCTGAAAATTTCAGCAATGAAAGTTTTTCTGATACAGCAAAATTTGCCCGCGCTTTCGGTGTAAAAGTTTATGCCGCGCTTAATACGGTTGTAAAGGATTGCGAACTTGAAAGTTTTTTAAGTTCGGTTGTTACTGCCTGGAATAGCGGCGCAGACGCGATTATTTTGCAGGATTTGTTTTTGGGGAAATTTATCAAACAAGCCGCGCCGCAAATTAAGTTGCATTTATCAACTCAGGCAGGCACGTGTAATGCGCTGGCCGCGCAACTTGCCAAGGACTGCGGTTTTGACAGAGTTATTCTCGCAAGAGAAACCAAACTCAAAGATATTGAAAAAATAAGTAAGATAATTGAAACGGAAACTTTTATACAGGGCGCGCTTTGTACTTGTTTTTCAGGACAGTGCTATATGTCGTCGTTTGCCGGCGGAAACAGCGGCAACCGCGGCAAATGTAAACAACCTTGCAGAAGGACGTACTCTATCGACAGAAGCGGTTTTGAAGAGCAGGCTTACAGGCTTTCGCTTTCCGATCTGAGCGTTGGTGAAAATATTTACAGCCTTATCGAAGCGGGTGTAAGCTCGTTTAAAATAGAAGGCAGAATGCGCCGTCCCGAATACGTTTCAGCGGCGGTTAATTATTACAAAAATATATTAGGCGGAAGAGACGGCAACTTAAGCGCGTTAAAACGTACTTATAACCGCGGTAACTATACAAAAGGTCTTGCGTTCGGGCAGGATAAGTCGTTTATTTCGTCGGCTGTTCAGGGACATATCGGCGAGTTCGCGGGAATAGTAAAAGTTGAAAACTCAAAATATATTCTTCAGACAAGTTTAAAATTGTCGGACGGAGACGGGTTTAAAGTTCTGCGCAGCGGCAAAGAAGTTGGCGGCGGCACGTGCGGCGTAGCTTGCAAAGGCGGTTATATAATAAACACGCGGGCAAGGCTTAAAAACGGCGACAAGGTTTTTATTACAACCGATACCGCGCTCAACGAAAAACTGTTGCAAAATAAACGGCTTATACCCGTAAAAATATCGGCTGAGTTTAATGCGGGGAAACGTGCGCAAATTTCAATGAACGGTTTAAATGTTTCGGGAGAAGAAGAACTTGACTGCGCAAACAGCAGACCGCTTTCTAAAGAAGATATAATACGCAATTTCCGGAAAACCGACGGTTATCCTTTTTTGCCAGAGTTTACCGATATTAAGACTGACGGCGTATTTATAACTTCCGCAAAACTGAACGCGTTGCGGCGCAACGCTTACGAAAAATTGTACGAAAATCTTACGGAAAATAAAAATGTGCAGCTTTCGCCCGAATTTGTTTTGCCTGAAATTGAAAATGTCGAAGGCGGAAAAACTGCGGTAATCGCAACCGATTTAAGCGGGGTTAACGAGGATATAGGTATATTGAAATTACAGGATTTTTCGCAAAATGTTTCAGGACTATTGAAAGGATTTTGCGGTGAAAAATTTTTATTTGTTCCGCCCTATATGACGGGGGAAGAAGTGGAAAAAATCCGTGAATTTGTGAATTCATTCGACGGGATTTATTGCGACGGTTATTTCGGCTTTGAATTGGCTAAACAACTCAAAAAGCCGTTTTTTGCGGGAATCGGGTTAAACGTTTCAAACCGTGTGTCGCTTGACGGTATCGGCGCAAAATACGTATGTCTTTCAAAAGAACTAACAGTTATCGAAGCTAATGTGCTTGCCGGAAATAATGTATTTTATCTTTCGGGCGGCAATATAAAGATTATGAATTTGATATATTGCCCGTTTGAGAAAAAGTGTTCTTCCTGCGATAAACGAAACATTTATACTTTGACCGATAGCGAGCGGCGCACATTTCCTTTGCGCAGATACGTCGCGGGCGAATGCCGCTTTGAAGTTTATAACTGCGCAGATTTGATGACGGACGGTGTTCGGTGCAACAAAATTTATGATTATACGCTGCCGCATAAAAGTGTAAATAGCACCCGCGGACACTCGGTTAACGGAATTTATTGATATGGACGAAAAAAGTTTACAAAGACTTGAATTAGATAAAATTTTATCCGCTGTTTCCGAGTACGCTGTATTGCAGGGCGGAAAACACCGTATACTTTTATGCCGACCTTCCGCCGATTTAAGCGAAGTTCGAATGCGCCTTGCATGTACCGAAGAGTGCGATAAACTTTTATTTAAACACGGCATAGGAAAAATAGAGTACTTCGGCAACGTTGATGAAATTCTGACATTGGCGGGAAAGGGTTCTGCGCTTTCGTGCGGTCAACTTTTACAGGCTAATGCTCTTTTGCGGTCGGTACGGATTGCTTTCGACGGGTTGAAAAGCGTTAACGATGAAAGTATAACTATAATGCGCTCCCGCGCGGAAAAACTGTACTTCGACGCTGCTTTGGAAGAAGATATTACTCAAAAAATAATATCGCCTGATGCCGTAAGCGACTATGCCAGCGATAAGCTGTTTTCCATACGTTCGCGC